>JBCCSJ010000135.1:0-14490 GCA_039200505.1 Planctomycetota bacterium
GCCAGGGTAAGGGTTCAAGAGATGCATAACCGCGTCGTCGCGATTCGAAAAAGGTTTGGTGTCGTCCCGGCGAAACCCAAAGTTGACGGAAAAGATATCATCGAAGATTGACTTGGAGGAATCTTGAATGGGTGAATTCCAGATTCAACAGGGTAAACGGGGTAAAAAGGATAGGATTTTCGACTTGCCCTTCGTTGCCATGCCAAAATTTCAAATGATGTAATCAGCTCGAATGATGAATCGCACTTTCACCCCGAAAACGGTTTCGTTCAAATGGAGGAAGTCATGAAACGATACGATCCCAGCCAGCCTCTGATTTATACGCACATCCCAAAATGTGCCGGGAGCAGTGTGGTCAGACTTCTACGAGAATGGTTCGATTCGGAATATTACAAACTGAATCAAGATGAACGAAGGGATATCGTTTTACCACGTGTCGTGCCGACCGATCGAAAAGGTCGCTGGTTACCCAACGTCAAATGCATCCATGGGCATTTCAATCACGGCCGCGGTTATGGTTTGCCCTATTTTTATCCCGAAATCAATCAGTATTTCACGATTCTAAGAGACCCGTTTGACCTCGCGGTTTCGATGTACTTTTTTGCAAAGGGAAAAAGCAAGGCGGGAAAGTTTTGGTTTCGGGGAGAATCGGTCGATATTAATGATCAGTTTCCAAATGTTGAAAGCTACGTGAATTCTTACCCGTACTGGTTGTTCGACCATCTTCCTCAAGATGTCACGTTGGACAATTATGAGGAGCGAATTCGTTCGAAGTTTATCTATATAGGAGTTTTTGAGGATCTGGAAACGTCGATCAACAATCTGGCCAAATTGCTGGGTAAGCCCCAAACGGTACTGCCTCGTTTCAATGTTTCTCGGTACGACGAAAATATACCGGATCATTTGCGTGAAAAGTTTTATGCCGATTATCCGCTACTTAAAAAAGTTTATGATCTGGCGGTCGATACATACCAGCTTGAAGGGTATGAGTTTCCAGCCGATGGATCCCCGCCGATTCCCCCCTGTCAGTCCCAGGTGCCTTTATACGATCGGTTGCAAAGAGAAGCGGGTTAACGCGTAGCCGATACTGAAATCACAACGGGAGTTTTCGAGTGAAGTTTGGTTTTTATTCATGCATGAGCGGGATGCCGTGGGGTGGCAGCGAAGTCCTCTGGCAACGCGCGGCCCGTAAGCTGATGAACGAAGGCCATCAAGTGGCGGTCAATTTTAAATATTGGGCCTACAAAGCAGAACCATTGCAATTGATCGAAGACAAAGGTGGTTCGGTTTATTATCGCGACAAGCCGCCAGAATCCTTCCTTCAAAAATGGTTTCCAAAAAATGGAACCAATGCCAGTTGGCTGGAACAAGAAAAACCGGATGCCGTGTTGATCACGTTGGGGTATCATCCCGATCCGATTTTGATTGCCAACGAGTGCATCCGACTCGGCATACCTTATGGAATCAATCTTCAGTGTGCCAGTAACTTCTTTTTCGTCCACGGTGATCGGGTAGACGATTATCAAAAATGGTATCGCCATGCCAAAAAAGTATTTTTCGTATCCCAAGAGAATCAAGATAAACTTCAAAACAATATCGCAATGCTTTTGGATAACGCTGAAATCATTGCCAATCCATTTAACGTGAGCTACCAAGCCAACCCGGAGTGGCCTTCGACCGAGCCTGAATTTCGAATCGCGTTAGTTGGAAGAATCCATTTTCAATCCAAAGGCCAGGATTTGGTGGTTGATGTTCTGAAACAGGCCAAATGGCGAAAAAGAAATATCAAAGTTACTTTTTATGGCCATGACCAAGGTAACAAACGGCAGTTAATCGAACTTATCAACCTGTATGATCTTCAGGATAAACTGGACGTCGGTGGGTACTCTGAAAATGTCGAGGGGATCTGGGCCGACAACCACGCGTTGTTACTTCCGTCGCGATACGAGGGCGCTCCTCTGGTTGTCATCGAAGCAATGCTTTGCAATCGAATCGCGATCACAACGGATATCGGACGAAATCGAGAATTGATCGACGATAACGAGTCGGGCTTTGTCGCACTTGCCGCTACGGTTGAGTTGCTGGACGATGCACTGGAGCGGGCTTGGCAAATGCGAAACCAGTGGAAACAGATGGGTGAATTGGCCGGCACGCACATTCGGCAACGATATCCTGAGGACCCGGTTGCCGAATACGCCGAAAGAATCAAATCGCTTGCACCAGTTCCTGTTACTTCCTGAACGTATGGGATACCTGAATCTGTTATGACTTCAGGTGATGGTTTCGATGAAACATGCTGACATTCGAGATCGTTTTTTTGTTGGTTCTTGATGCTGTTAGGACAACAGATCCAGAAAGTCGAAATTTCCATTTGTACATGGAATCGTGCCCAGTTACTTGAGCCTGCGTTGCGGTCGGTTTCACGTCTTTTCGTGCCCGATCCGATTCAACTTTCGGTTATCGTCGTCGATAACGGGTCGACCGATAAAACATCAGATGTTCTGTCTGATTTTCAGAAGGACCCTTTTTTTCAGCAACATCCTCTTCGGATAATCCGTGAATCGAGACAGGGCCACTGCTTTGCTCGCAACGCAGCAATTGATGCAGCAGAAGGCGACCTGTTGATCTGGACTGACGACGACGTCGAAGTCTCTTCGAATTGGATTCAGGAGTATGTTCAATCAGCCGAACAAAGGCCTGAGTTTTCATTTTGGGGTGGGCCGATTTTACCTGAATTCACAGCTGGGAAGCCCGTCTGGATTCGGGAGCAATGGTCAAAAATCAAAGGCTGTTTTGCCGCTCGCGATCTTGGGCCAGAACCTGTTGAATTTCACTCCAAACGTCTGCCGTATGGTGCTAATTTTGCGGTTAGGACAGATATTCAGAAACAGTTTCGATTCGATGAAGAGCTGGGTCGAAAAGGCAGTCATGTGTTAGGAGAAGACGAGATCGACTTGTTGGCACGATTGCTCGCGGATGGGCTGAAAGGGAGATGGGTTCCAGAAGCAAAACTGAAACACATCATCCCTCCCGAGCGGGCAACCGAAAAATACGTCTACGACTATTTTGTCGGACAAGGACAACGTCTGGCCCGATTGAATCCAATCGGAAATCCGAGGCAACTGGCAAAAGAAGCTCGCTGGAATTATTATTGCTACCTCGTCAAACGTCCGTTTCTGAAGTCCGACGTCTGGATTGGCCACATGCTTCACAGTGCTCTTTGCAAGGGCAAGAGTGAGAGTGTTGAATAACTTTTTCTTGATGAACAACAATCGAGTATGTCCGTTTGGAAAAAGTACGTCCCGCTTGCCGAGCGGGTCGCAGTTGTTCGCCACAAGGTTTTGGCAAACACATGATTAGAGACGCTTACCGTGGCATTTTCAAAGCGGCTGAATCTCGCTGTTGCTATTGAGCTAATTGAACCTCCTACCGGATTGTTACTTTTCAATTCCCGCATGAAAGAGCAGGAAGGCATGCCGGAGTGCGATTTCTTTATACCGGTCATATCGACCGGATGCACCCCCGTGACCAGCTGTCATGTTGGTTTTAAGAACCAGCATGTTGTCATCGGTTTTTCGATCTCGAAGCCGAGCCACCCATTTCGCAGGTTCCCAGTATTGGACTTGGCTGTCGTGTAAACCGGTGGTTACGAGCATGTTGGGATAGTTCTTGGCTTCTACCTGATCGTAAGGACTATAGCTGAGCATGTATTGGTAATATTTCTGGTCATTCGGATTCCCCCACTCATCGTATTCGCTCGTTGTTAATGGAATGGAATCATCGAGCATGGTAGTGACGACGTCCACAAATGGTACGTCCGCAATCACTGCCTGGTAAAGTTCGGGTGCCATGTTAATTACCGCGCCCATCAACAGTCCGCCAGCAGAACCGCCGCGGGCAAAAACTCGTTCTTTGTCGGCGTATTTTTCAGCAACTAGGAATTTTGTGCAGTCGATGAAATCGGTAAACGTATTCT
The DNA here is from genome assembly GCA_039200505.1 of Planctomycetota bacterium. Lineage (GTDB taxonomy): Bacteria > Planctomycetota > Planctomycetia > Pirellulales > Pirellulaceae > Mariniblastus. The sequence continues at coordinate 3,977 of JBCCSJ010000135.1, forward strand.
TTTTGTTCAGCAGCTTGCCGTCTTCATACCAACGACGTCCCATTTCCTGACCGCCTCGAATGTGAGCGATGGCATAAATGAATCCACGATCAATCAAGTTAAAACGTGAAGACGAAAAACTGGCGGACATGCTGGCCCCGTAGGATCCATATCCGTAAACCAGGCAAGGGGCTGTACCGTCAATCGGAGTATCTTTGTGGTAGATCAGGGAGATAGGAACCTTGACCCCATCACGCGCGGTCGCAAAAAGGAACTCGGTTTCATAATCATCGGAATTAAAATCGCCGAGGACTTCATCCTGTTTCAATAATTCGCGTTCCTGATTTTTCATATCAAATGCGAAAACGCTGTTGGGGGTTTTCAATGAGCTGAAGTTATATCGAAGCTGTTGGGTGTTCGGTTCCGGGCTGTAGCCGAACGACGCTTGGTAACAAGGTTCGCCAAAATCGAGATTCTGCCAATCGGATTCGTCCCAACTGCGAAATCGGATCCTGGTTTGGCCACCTTCTTTTTGACTAACGGCGAGCCATTGGTCGAATAGCTGGTATCCTCCAAAAAAGACATCTGGATCATGAGGGACGACATCGGTCCATCCTGATTGGACAGTGTCTGATTCTGGGCATTTCATGAGTCGAAAATTGGTGGCATCCCAATTTGTTCGAATGTAGAACTGGTCGCCTAAGTGGTTGATTGAATACTCATGGTTATCTTTTCTTGGCAGAAAAATAACGGCCTGTCCCGCGGGTTGATCAGCTGGCAAAAACCGCGTTTCAGTCGATAAAGTTTGGCTAGACTGGATAAGGAGGTATTTACGGGATCTTGATTTGCCAATTCCGCAACGAAATTCTTCGTCTTTTTCTTCGTAAACCAGGACGTCATTTTTTGAGTCTGTCCCCAATTCGTGGCGAAAGATTTTGTGGCTGCGTAGGGTCTGCGGGTCTTGGACTGTATAAAGCAGCGTTTTGTTATCCTCAGCCCAAACAATATTTGGGGTTGAAACAGGGATGTCGCCCGATTTGAGATGCTTTCCGGTCGCCAGGTCGTAGAATTCGATTCGATATTTTCGCCGTCCTACCGTATCAATCGCATAAGCCAAGTATTGATTGTCTGGGCTCACCGACAAACTGCGAACACTACAAAATTCATGGCCTTCCGCGACTTGATTGACGTCTAAAAGGATGTCTATGTTTTCGGGTTCATCTGCGGGTGCTCGACAATAAATGGGATACTGTTTGCCGTCTTCGGTGCGTTGAAAATAGGTGTAACCTCGTTCGGTGTAGGGCACGGACGAGTCTGACTGCTTGATTCGGGCTTTTGTTTCTTCCGCCAATTTGACCTGCAGGTCTTTCGTCGGAGCAAGCCGGATGTCCATGTAGTCATTTTCTGCATTCAAGTAGTCAATGACTTCTTTAGACTCTCTATTTCGAAGCCAATAATACTCGTCAACACGAGTGTTCCCATGCATCGTCAACGTTTTGGGGATTTTGTTTGCAACGGGAGGATCTGTTGGTTGTGCATGCAATTGACTGGATCCAAGAACGAGGAAAAGCAAAAGGATTTGACAAAGCTGATGCAATGATTGTTTCATAGGAGGTTGATTTCGTATTTTTGGAAATTGACAATCATCATTCTACTCCAAATGCGCAGCTAGAACCGTGGGTCTAGAACCAACGAAGGAACGAGTCCTCAGGCCTAAATCGGCTTTGAATTTCAGGTGCTCCATCAAGCTATGGTGGGCGGACTATTATCCGACCAATTGTTGATGAGAGATCCCGCAATCGCCCAAGATTTTGTCCAGCAACTTTTCCGCATGGACTGGCTTGCAAAACCATCCATTAACGCCTTTTTCGTCAAGCGGAATATTCAACTCGGACCTACGAGACCCCGAAACTCCATAAATTGGTAGGTCTGCGTATTTGCTGTCGTTGCGAAGGATAGAAATCGTTTGAGGACCGTTGAGATAAGGCATCTCCATGTCAATCAAGACGAGATCAGGAGTCGGGTTCGATTCGAGGTACTTAAGCGCCTCTTCACCATTGGCAACACTTTTTACAGCGACACTAGCCATTTTTAGGATCGTAGTCAGCAAGTGTCGTTCGTTGGCGTTATCTTCTACCAATAACACGGTCACCTGGGGAGATGAAAGTTCCGGCTGAATATGAGTAGATTTTGGTTCCGGCGAAGTCTTTTTTACCGAGTGACTCGATTCCATGTTCGACAAAGTATCGAGAACCGATTTGATCTCTTTACGTCCTCGATCCGTGTCACCCCGGGCGATAAGTTTTTCGGCCAATTGCAACCTCAACCCTAGTGAGTTCAATCGGTTGTTTATTTGATGCTGCGAATTGTCACGAATCTCAGAGTTTTGATTGGCGGTTTTTTCGGAAGAGACATTTGCTTCTGATGCAAATAATTCGTCTCGCACGATTCGAACGCTGTCGGGAGCATCCACTCCCAGTTTCACGTTACGACCGCGTACTCCAATGATCTCAACGGTGATCCCAAGCGCTGGGAAGAGAATTTTTTGATTCTGACGTCTTGTTAAAACAAGCATGGTTTCCTTTCCAAATTGACAGTGCATTCCTAACTATGCGGCAAACGTAACTTGTTCATCTCGCGATTGAAATCGCTGGGATGATGGTTTGCCGTGACATCCTGTCAAAACCGGATCAAGTCCGGTGAAAGTCCATTTCCAGGAACATTTTCCTTAGATTCCTAAAGTAGGACGAATTTCAAATGACAGGTCAATAGCAGTCTAAAAATCTTGATTTACCAGTTGTTCTTGCCTTACCAAACGGCCCAATTTCTCATTTTTGGGGCCAAAATAGAGGGCAGTCAGACGATTAAACAGGCAAAATTCAAATTTATAGAAAAAATAGATTAATGAGCTAGTTTTTATCTAATTTAACTATGTTTGAGTTTCTCGGTTCGGTCGCTGGCAAGGTATTTACCTGACAGGAGTTCAAAATGTTGACAACTAGCAAACGAAGATGTGGGAATCTGATTTTGGGATTGGTTCTTTCGCTGGGGTTGGTCTTTGGCGTCATTGTTTCGGAAGGGTTGTGTCACGAATGGACGATTAATGGGCGAAGCATTGAGGCAAAGGTGGTCAATTTTGAGGGAGAAAAGGTTGTGCTTGAGGATCGCGCAGGCACCCAAAAATCGGTACCTGTCAACGAACTCAATGCGGATGACCTGCAGTATTTGGCAAATTTGTTAGCTATTCGAAATGCTGAAATTCAGCAAAGACTTGAGCAACAACAACTTCAGCAGCAACAAACCCAATTCCTGTCACAGTATCTCGATGTTTGGACGGTAAGGATGGTGGCTGCTAACGGTGAAACCGGTTGGAGAAACTATTTGGCAGCCAACAGTCTTCATGCGAAACAACTTGCCTGGAGCGAATTTCCCAACACAAGAATAGTCGGGGTTCAGCGAGTTCGCAGGTCGGGCGGCGTGAACGGGTTGATTGGCAACGGCAATTTGGGGATCAATCCAATCATCCCTCAATTACCTGTAACTCAATTTCTGCTTCTTCGGAATTGATTTAAAAAGAGGATCCAACCATGTGGAAACAATTTCGTGGCCAATCAGTTTATCAATCAGATCAACTCGATTTAAACGTCAATAGTAAAGTATCGTGGAGATCGAGGCCAATTTACAAAATGTTGGCCATGTATTTGACAATGGTTGTTGTGAGCACCACAGCTATCTATTTGTTAGAACATTCGACGCTGGTTAATGCTTTTCGAACTGCCTTGGTTGCTGCGATTGGAAAGACGTTAGCAGCCAATTGGGTGTCAGGAATTTTTGACTGATGAAATAGGACTGATTTTGCAGAGAAAATCAAAATCCTTGATTCATCTTTGTTGACGTCGATTTTTTTGGCGATAATCTTCACAGCTTGGGTGTGGCTGGATGTCAGCTTTATCAAGTTGCTAACTGCTCACGGGCCTCTTCAAAGGTGGCAAAAATATCTTCCTCTTGGATTAGGTTAGGGATTAGCCCGATCCGTCGAAGCATATCTTCTGGCTGGGTTTGTAGGCCTGTCAGAATGGTTCGTTTTTCATCCTGGCTTAATTTGAGAATGGTGTCTTCCAGCGAGTACAAACCAGATTGATCAATATGGGGAACGCGTTCCATTCGGACCACCAAAGTTTCGGCATCCTTGGGTAGTTGATCTGATAGCGCTCGAAAGCCGGAACTGAAACCGAAAAATAAGGGACCGTAAAGGTGCTTGATGAAGACTTTGCTTTTTTCCTTAGCAAACCCTTTTTCGTCATCCCAAACTGGTTCGGGGTCAAGCGAACTGAGGGTCGTTTCCGACTCTGCCAAATCGCTTGCTTGTTTCATGAATAAAACGCTTGCCAAAACCACGCCGGCAGCTACTGCATGAATCAAGTTTCCAAATACAGTCCATCCGAGGACAACCAACATGACTCCGGCATCGGCCTTGGGTACCGCGAGTAGATGTTTGAATCCTTTGTAGTCAATGATGGCAACTCCGACAGAGATCAACAAACCGGCCAAGACACAAAGTGGAATGTACGAAACAAACGCCCCCAGTCCCAACAGGGCGACTAACTGAAAAACGCCATGGGTAATTCCCGATAACCGGGTTTTTGCCCCTGATTTGATCGCTACGACTGTCCCCTTAGTCGCTCCAGCGCCTGGAATTCCACCGAACACTGCGGCGACGATATTTCCAATCCCTTGCCCGATCAATTCCTGCCGACTGTTATGTTGATCTTTGGTGATGTTGTCGGCAATCACCGACGTCAATAACGAATCAATGGATCCCAAAAGAGCCAGTGTTAATCCAGATTGGATGATGAAGACAAAATACTTGGGGTCAACGGAAAACAGAGTGCCAATCATGAGGGGCGGAAATCCACTAGGGATATCACCGATGACAGGGACATCCCAACCTAACGCGATCGCGGCACCGGTGCCAACAAGCAACGCTACAAGGACGGACGGAATTTTTTTGGTTACCAACGGAAACGTGTAATTCACTACCAACGTCAAAATGCCCAAAGCGATGGCGTACCAATTTAGCTTGGAGATTGGTTCCGAGATTTTTGTGAAGACCTCAATCGTCGACTTGGGAGACGAACTACCCATCAGTGGCCAAAGCTGCAAAAAAATGATGATCAGGCCAACCCCGGACATAAAGCCAGAGACCACCGGGTAGGGGAAATAGCGGATGTAGCGACCAATTCCCAGCAGTCCGAGCAAGATCTGAAAAATCCCACCAGCTAAAAAACACATCAAAACCAAGCCCATGCCCTCTTTGAGCGATCCTTCGGCCTGGATTGCAAAAATGACGATCGATGCAGAAACGACGGTCATCGGACCTGTGGGCCCGGAAGCTTGAGTCGCCGTTCCTCCAAATAGGGCGGCAAAAATACCGACGGCAATCGCTCCGTATAACCCAGCAGCTGCTCCCATACCGGACTGGACTCCAAACGCGAGGGCCAATGGTAAGGCAATAATTCCCGCGACCAAACCGCCACTGATGTCGCCTTGAAGGTTTTTAAAATCGTAATTCACGTTTGGGTCCTTTTCTGATCCCTTGGCAGGATGAATCTTCGACCACAATTTAACCAATACCCTTCGAGTTAGTTACCATGCCGAAACAGAATTGCTTCGTCGAGATTTTATGATCTCTAAACCTTCATTTTGGGCCCAATGTTTCACCATGGCAGCCATCGGCTTTGGGTATCCATTGGTATAGCTATTCAAAGGGTTCATGAGTCTAGTGAATCCTTTCACCGAAACGTATCGCAATCCGACTGTTCTGAGTTAGCGTGCTCCAATCACGAATCAGACGGCCCGCAAAATTAGGAGGCCCACTGGTTGTTGTGAAAGATTGGGCGCTAAGCCACACCGGCACTTAAAGCTCAGGTTACAATAGAGTTACGACGAGCGAAAACTTATCGATAGGGTTCGGGATTCCATGAAAAAATTTGCTTTGTTATTGGGTGTCACTTGGGGCATCACCTTCGGATCGGCCAGTTTTGCACAACAAGCTCCAGACCAAAACGACGAGGTCGTCTCTCCGCGTGCATTGACGATCGCGGACGCTGACGATTGGGAGAGTATTCGGCAATTCGTAATCGCCCCCAATGGTAAATGGTCGGGGCATTTCATTATGCCCAACGAAGGCGATGGGACGTTGATCATCCAAAAAACTGGTGATTCAAACGGATCGAGCGTGGGGGATGAGTCCCAGCCGAATGACGAAAAGTCGCCGGTCGAAAAATCAAAGCCGGTGGAAGCGGAATCAAAATCAAAAGATGAACCTAAGCCCTCGGATCGGTACGAATTCGTCGTTGGGCCCAATTCAGGAAGATTAACTTTTTCGCATGACGCGAAATTCGCAGCCTACTTGGAAGCCCCGAAAGACAGAGCCGCTAAAGCAGCCAAAAAATCCAATCAGCCGCTCAAAAACAAAGTCGTTTTGATGAACCTTGAAACGGGGCAAAAAACGGAATTCGAAAACTCCCAAACATTTTCGTTTTCAGGAGAGAACCCCAAATGCCTTGCAATTCACAAAATGAAGCCCAAAGGTCAACCGGGAGGCGACCAAGGTTGGGACGGGACCGATTTGCTGGTTTACGATTTGCAATCTCAATCTCAAATCAATATCGGTAATGTCAAAAGTTTTTCATTTAATAAGTCCGGCGATTTGTTAGCTACGATCATTGACGCCCAAGGGAAAGCTGGAAACGGCCTTCAATTACTACATGTTAATAATAATCGGATTGAGTTGCTGGAGAGCGACCGATCAAAATACGGATCGATGTCGTGGACTCGTGAAGGGGATGCCATCGCATTGTTAAAATCAAATGCTGACAAAGCGTTTGAAAATGATCGTCGAATGTTGCTTGCATTTGCCAACGTAGGCGAATCGGATCAGCAGAAAATCGTTCTCGATCCGACGACCGATCCCGGCATTCCCGAGGATATGACGATCAGTTCCAATCGTTCTCCCTATTGGAATGATCAACGAACGGCAGTTTTCTTTGGGATCGAAAAGCTGAAGAAGAAGCCGTCGGCTGAAAACAAGGAAGACGGCAAGTCGGCAACTGATGAAAATGGAGGTAAAAAACCGGCACCCAAGCCGAAGTCGGATGTCAAAGATGCTGGACTGGTAATCTGGCATTGGCAAGATCCTCGGCTGCAATCCATGCAGCAGAAACAGGAATTCCGTGACAAAAGACGGTCAAATCTGTGCGTTCACTTTATCGATTCCGAACGTACATTACGTTTGGGTGACGATGAAATCGGACAGGTATCCGTAAGTCGCCCTTACAAATTTGCAATTGGCCGCGACAATCGCGATTACGAACTTTCTGGCAATCTTGATGGAAGAAGGTTGCAAGATATCTATACGATCGAACTCGAGACCGGCAAGCGAAAACTGGCCCTTGAAAAAGCCCGTTTTGTTTTTGATGTCGGTCCTGACGGAACCTCTTTATTGTATTACAAAAACGATGAAGGGCACTTTTACATTTATGATTTGGAAAGTGGAACGCACACCAACATTACCCAAAATGTCGAAGTCTCATTCGTCAATGTCGACGACGACCACAACGTACTTAATCCGCCTCGGGGGCCTGTTGGTTGGACTGCCGACGGGAAACATGTTTTGCTGACCGATGGCTGGGACGTTTGGAAGGTTTCAATTGAGGGTGGAACAGCAGTCAATTTGACAATGGATGGGAAAACAAAACAAATTCGTTATACCAGTCCGGCTCGGTTCGACCCTGACATCGATGGCGTCGATTTGTCTCAACCGGTTTATTTTTCAGCCTACGGCGAATGGACCAAAAAAGCAGGTTTTGCTCGTTGGATGCCAGACCAAGCAGGCGTTGAGATGTTGATCTGGGAAGATGCCAGTTTCGGGCGATTGAGCAAACTGGAAGACCATCCCATTTATTCGTTTTCTCGTTCGACTCATCAGTCCCAAACGGCCTACCACATGGGAGGTGCCGATTTAGACAATCTTTCCAAAATGACAGATTTGAGCCATCAGCATCAGCGATACCAATGGTCTGATGGGGTCAAACTGATCGACTACACCAACAGCCAAGGCGTCAAATTGCAGGGAGCTCTGCACCTGCCCGCCAATTACATCGAGGGCAAAAGATACCCGACGATCGTTTACATGTACGAGAAATTATCCCAACGGGCCAATCGATTTGATTCGCCGCGAACCGGTGGTTTTAGTGCTGCGATCTATACCAGCAACGGATATGCGGTTTTCAATCCTGACATCGTGTTTGAGATCAATGATCCGGGACGCTCCAGTCAGGATTGCATTTTGGCCGGGATCGATGCTGCTGTTGAATCGGGAGTGGTAGATCCCGACCGACTTGGACTCCATGGCCATTCTTGGGGAGGATATCAAACGGCGTTTTTGATTACGCAGACGGATCGCTTTAAAGCGGCTGTCGCAGGGGCACCGCTAACCAACATGATTAGCATGTACAGTTCGATCTATTGGAATTCCGGAAGTGCCAACCAGCCAATTTTCGAAAGCAGTCAAGGTCGTTTCAAAGGGGGATACTGGGACAATCTGGATGCCTATGCTCGAAATTCTCCGGTTTATTATGCCAACCAAGTGACGACTCCGTTGCTGTTGCTTCACAATGATGAAGACGGTGCGGTCGACTGGAACCAGGGTATCGAATATTTCAATACGCTCAGGCGCTTAGGCAAGCCTGTTGTCATGCTGCAGTATACGGGTGAAAACCACGGTTTAAGAAAACCTGAAAACCGCAAAGATTACAGCTATCGTATGCTCGATTTTTTCAACCACTATTTAAAGGACGCCGATTCGCCTCAATGGTGGTCCGATGGCATCAAGCACGTGGACATGAAACGTCATATCAAGGACTACCGAAAACAAAAAACGGATCCCGAAAATAACTAACCGGTTTCGTTGCTGGGGCGGGACCGTATTTCGATTGGTTGATACTTGGTGCTGATTGGAGTTCGGTCACGATGCGACAGTAGAAAGATTTGGTCGAAAAATAAACTCACCTTTAAAAACTGCAAAATCTTATGAATCATCTCATTTTACAACTCACCGGTAGGGTCACATCGGCCATGCTGTCAGTAACCGTAATTCTTGTTGTTTACAGTGCTATGGCTAAACCTTTGTTTGGGTGGTTGCAACAGAAACCGGAATCGAAAAAGGTTTTGACGATCGATGACTACGGGGAATGGAGCCGAATTGATTCGGCGTCGATTTCGCCGGATGGCAAATGGGCGACTTATGCCTATTCACCCCTCGAAGGGGACAAAACCTTTTTCTTACGATCACTCGATGGAAACGCCAAACCATCCAAAATCCCAATGGGTTCATCTCCCGTTTTTAGTCGGGATTCGAAGTGGTTAACTTACATGGTTTCGCCGGGTGAGGAAGAATCGAAAAAGCTTAAGAAAAGCAAAAAACCGATTGTCCGAACGCTACGGTTGATGAATCTCGAAACCGATGAAGTCACTGAATTTGAGGGGGCTGTGCGGGCTACGTTTCCCAAAGAGGGGGATGGATATGTCGCGATCAGCATGGGACGAACGGGCTCGACCAGTAGTCGCAGTGGGGCATCCGGCGGTTCTGATTTGCTGATTGTCAACCTCGAAACGATGGCCGTGCAAAATATTGGTAACGTTGGATCTTTTCAGTTCAACAAGTCAGGCAAACTGTTGGCGTACACAGTCGACGCGGCTGATCAATCGGGTAACGGGCTATACCTGATGGAATTGGAGTCCAATACCCTGCGTCCACTCGATTCGTCCAAAAGTCGGTATCGTCAATTGACTTGGAACAAGCAAGGCGAACACTTGGCGGTCTTAAAGGGAGCTGAGAAAAAAGGATTCGTTCAGAACGAGAATGACTTGATCGTTATTCATGACGCCGGATCCAAGCAAGAGGTCAAAACAGTTTATGCTCCCGGCAAGGATGAAACATTCCCTAAAAAGATGGTGCTAAGCGAATTCAGTCGTTTGCAATTCAGCGAAGACGCTTCGATGGTTGTGACCGGTATTAAAGAGCAAACCAAGAAGCCAAGTGACAAGAAAGCTGAAGACGAAAAGGCTGACGTCGATGTTTGGCATTGGCAAGACGATCTGGTCCAGTCGGTGCAACAACGCCGAGCGTCTCGGGATCGAAGGTCAACCTATGCTGCCGTGTTTCATGTCAAAGAGGATAAGTTTGTTCAGCTTGGTGCTGAAGACTTAAAAAGTGTATCTGTAGTCGGCAAAGGCCGTTGGGGCGTTGGATTCGATGACCGAAAGTTTCGAGCAGAAGTGTCCTGGGGTGCCAGGCGTGGTGACTATTATCGAGTGAATCTCAAAGATGGCTCCCGCGATTTAATCGTGGAACAGTTGGGGCGACCCATGGGTAATTCACCAGACGGTAAGTATTTCGTCTATCTTAAAGAGGAACAAGTTTGGGTTTACAACTTGGATGACAAAACAACCGTCAATTTGTCCAAATCTAC
>JBCCSJ010000136.1:0-14426 GCA_039200505.1 Planctomycetota bacterium
CTGTTTTCGCAGTCACGACGAGCCGACGATCCGCAACAAGATCAAAGAGTGGGACGGAACAAAGTACGGGGATTTCTTGACAACGTCAATTTTATTGGCCAAACCGACAATGACTCAATTTTATTTGAATTCGATCCTTCAGGCAGTGCCGATTTCGTCGACTTCGAAACTCGATTTATCAGCGAAGATTCGGGTGGCCCGACTTTTGTTGAAATGGGTGGTGAATTGGTTTTACTGGGCATCAACGCGTTTAACTTTGACGATCCAGATTTTGGCAACGGAAGCGGCATCACTTACGTTGGAAATCAGGCGACTTCGATTCAACAATTTATTAGTGACAATCGGATAGCGACGCCCGAACCTAACGCCCTGTCGATGCTGATTTTGAGCTTATTCGGACTGACGTCCATGCGAAGAAAAAGAGCAACATTTTTCCGAAGTGATGCCTTGATCTAGGCTACTTTTCGGAAAGGAATGGTTTCGGAGTTGCCATTGGAATTTTCCAAATCCGGAATTCTCAATGATTGGCCGATGATCTGCTCACCCAGTTCAATAATTTGGTCGGAGTACTCTTTAAAGCAATATCGAGTGAGAACTCGCTGCTTGGCACGTTCGACGACCCCCAGCCGGACATCGGGTTCGTCAATTAACATTGAAATCACCGAAGACGCCTGTTTGTAATCCGCATAGGGGATGATGTAGCCAGCCCCGTTATCGATCGCTTCGGGAGCACCCCCGGAATTTGCAAATGCAATGATCGGAACTTCGCAGGCCATCGCTTCATTAATCACACATGGAAATGGATCGACTCTGGAACACATTAAAAAACAGTCGGAACCCAAAAAGTAGGGTTCAACATTTTCGCGACCTCCGATGAAGTGGACATGCGACGATGTTCGAGTTTTTTTGAGGTCAAGTTCGACGTAATGATGAATTGAATGAGTCCACCTTGGACCTTCACCGACCCAAACAAAATGGATAGGTCGATCTTGTGTACTTTTCGAAAGGGACTCGCGAGCGATAGCCCCGAAATGGTCAATGCCTTTTCTTAGATCAAGCGTACCGCAACCGAGAACAATGAATGCGTTTTCCGGAATTCCTAATTCCTGTCGGATCGCCTTACGAGCCATTTCTCTCTCCATCCCGCTTCCGAATTCGGAATCGAGAAGACCTTGGGGCAAAACGAGGGAACGACCGGGAGGCAACTGCGTTTTGGCGTCAGCCGCATCGCGAACCGTGTGGGCTGGAAAAACTACTTTTTGAGATGATTCAAAAATAGACTGGTAGTCTTTTTCGCTATACGACGATGGGAGCTCATGGACTAACGATACGCAAGGGACGCCATGGTTAAAAAGCTCTTGAGCGACGTACCGTGATTCCATGCTGTTACAGATGGCAAGGACCGGCGGATTATTTTTTTCGCGTGCAATCGAACGAGCAACTCGTTTTTTGATTTCGTCCTGATTGTCAAGTTGAGTGTTGAAGCAATCCGTAATCGAAAAGTTCTGGAAATCTGTAGCCAGGTGTCCTCCGGTGATCAGCAACGACTCACATTGAATGTCGCACTTTTTACTGAATTGCTTCAACAGGTTCAAAATGATCTTGGGCGCACCGGTCCGCGTGGCTTCGTGAGAAACAAAATAAACTCGCCGTTTTCCAAACGACAAAATTGCTTTTGATCTCTTTGACTTACGAAAGATTCGCATCGAGTCTTTGACAATCTGTTTGACTTTCACCTTAGCGGGCTCACAAGTAGGATCTGTTGGGTGGGGAGATTACCAGCCTAAAGCAGCCACGAAAAGACAAACTGAGCCTGACCGTCGCACGCTAGCAATCCGATTTTCGATTTTCCCCTTTTTTCCTGAATATCATTAGAACCATCGACCTTTACCTAATCGAACTTTCAGGAATTTAAGGATAGGGATTGAATTTACCGTTGGAATTCCCGACAGACTCAGGCGGATTTTAAAAAGAGGCTTTGAAAGTGAGGCGATTGAATGGTCGCTTCGGCAACCGTGTTGTCGTGAACCACCCGCCCTAATTCCATGACGATCACCCGGTCTGCCAGGTGAAGTGACGATTCCCGATGCGTGATTACGAATGTGGTTCTTTGTTTAATGAACCTTTCAAGCGAACCGTGAATTAGGCTTTCGGAGTGCCCATCTATTTGGCTTGTCGCTTCGTCAAGGATCAAGATTCTGGGATTGGCTACAATGGCTCTCGCTAGGGCGACTCGTTGTCTCTGGCCTGCCGACAGGTTTTTGCCGTCATCACCAACTTCTGTCTGATATCCGTTTTCAAGTTCACCTACAAAGTCTTGAACGCGGGCCATTTCGAGTGCTTTTAAAATTTGTTCTTCCGTTGCGTGTGTCGATCCATAGCCAACGTTATCCCAAAGTGTTCCTTTGAATAAAACGGAATCTTGGGTGACCCATGCGATCTGTTGACGAACTTTGCGTGGGTTCATTTGGCGTATATCTTGCCCGTCGATCAGAATTCGCCCGTTGTGCGGATCGTATAGGCGAGCCAGCAAATTCATCAAAGTCGACTTTCCTGAACCATTGCCGCCAACAATCGCTAACGTTTGTTGGTAGGGGATTTCGAGGGAAACACTTTTGACAACAGGCTGACGTGGCAGGTAAGCGAATGTGACCTTGTCGAATTGAATGCTTTTGGCGTGAATCGGAACCGCCAGCGGATCATCCGGAGCCTTCACGGTTGGTTCTTTGCCAAATGTTCGAAACAGATTGTCGCAAGCTGTGCCGCCTCGCACGATGCAGTTTACAATTTCACTCATTTTTCGAGCCGGGTCGGCCGCCCCTGCCAACATCGAATAGAACAGCAATAGAGTCGCTGGCTCAATCGGTTTGTCACTGATTTTCAGAAAACCAAACAGATGGGTTTCCTGATTGAGCACCAGCCAGGCACCGATCAAAATGGAAACAGCAATCGAAATGATACTCAAAACTTCCGTAATGGGACGAAGCAGAGAATCAAACAAAGCGATGCGAATTTGCATCCGATAGAGTGTCGATGCGTTCCCTTTAAATCTTCTACGTTCCGACCTTTCACGATTGAAAATTCTAACGGTTTTCACCGCTTTAAATGTTTCAATTAACGTCTGAAAGACGTCCGCCATGCCTTCCATTTCCGACTCGGTCGCTTTTTTCATGCGACGTGAAACTGAGTGGATGATGTATAAACCAGCGGGAACAATAATTAAAGAAATGACCAGTAACGGCAGAGAAATGTAAGCCGCGACAGCCAGGCTGGTAACCAGTTTCAGGGGCTCTCTAAGGCACTTTCCGTAGAACATTCTCAACCCAGAACTGATCATCGTCATGTTGTACGAAAGGTGCGTCATCATATTGGAAGCACCCATGTTTTCGATGCGGCGTTGGTCCATTTCCAACGCTTTTCGGTAGTAAATCCGCCGTAGGTCTAAAACTGTTTTTTCCGAAACACGGGCATCTAAAATCGCACCCAAAACCAAAAGGATGCCTTTGACAAACGTGATGGTCAGCAATCCAGCCAACGCATAAGCCAAGGTTTGGAACGGAGAATCAGGCGCATAGCGATCAACGAATGGTTGAATTTTCTGGAACCATTGCAAAGCTTCCTGTTCGGCAGCGAGGCGTTTCTTTTTGGTTGCCAATTCGCCTTGTAGATATCTCGAATCAGGATCTTGCCTAAGATCTGACTCCATCGTTTCAATCTCAGAATGGATTGAAGTAATGATTCGATCGCCATCTTCGATTTCGTTTTGGACCCAAGTCTTGGCGGTTTCCCCCTCCATGACGATTTTCACCAACGGAAATACCGTCGTGATACTTGCACTCCAAATGATGGCAACCATCAAAGAACACAAAAATGCACCGAGGATAGTCCACGGGTATTTGAGGGAGTGACGAACGGCTTTAAAAAACGCGAGCATTCGCTTTCAAAAGGCAGAATGAAGGAAACTGAGCAGAATCGGTGCGATTCGCTGGATAAATTGGGACACGCTAAGGTCATCGGCGCGAATAGTCCAAATTATCCTGACTTAAGTCAATAACAGTTCCTGCTTTTGTGTGCCGGTGGTTGCTCTCATGCTGCAATTCTCAAACCGAGTCTGCTTAGCTTGCAGTTTTTTCGCCTTGAAGAACGCTTGAAAGAATGTTGCTCAGCCGAAATGAGTTTTTCATGATGGTTTGAGAGCCGACACAAACTTCGCCGGAAAAGTCAAACAAACTACCCGTGATTTCGTTCAGTTTTACTTTGACTGCGATCGAATCGCCCGGCCTGGCAAATCCGCGAAACCGAGCACCGTTGACTTTAACAAGGACTCCTAAAGCGTACTCGTTAAAAAAAGGATCGTGCGTGTCGTAAACTTCCATTGGGTTGAATTTGGCAGCTATTAAAACGCCTGCGGTCTGAGTGGTCATCTCCTGCATGAGCGCCCCCGGTAAAATGGGCGCACCGGGGAAATGTCCCTGGATGAAAAATTCAGATCCATCAACCGAGGTCGAAGTTTCAATCTGATCCTCACCAATGTTGACGATCTCTTTGATCAGCAAATAGGGAGGTCGATGGTGAAGGTAATCTTCGATGCGATCAAACTTGTGTTGAAAATAAGTCATGAGCCTGCCGAATTAGCGATGAACGTCGATTCTTATCGTTGCCCTAATGGTCTGTCAGAGTCGAGTTGATTTGTTCGTGATCTCGACCTGTGCCGAAACGTCGCCGGAAGGCGGTATGACAAACTACTCGTGTCGAATGCGAATTCCTAAAACCGAAATCATTTGAACGTTTTAACCGACTTCAGAATTTGGCATTACTCTGAGTAGGTCAACAAGAATTAGCCGATTCGAAGTTTAGATTCAATCCTTTGAACGACCTCGCGAACCGAGCAGATCGCGTGGGGAAGTTTGATGTCGACATCTTCTTTCAACCATTTTTCGACTTTCTTGACCGCAGCGATCACAGTGCTGTGACTTCGACCTCCAAAGTAATCACCGATTTCAGAAAATGCGGAACCGGTATAGCGCCTCGAAAGGTACATGGCTAACATCCGAGCCGAGCTGATTCCTTTTTTCCGACTGGGCGATCTCAACTCGGTCGGACGCACTCCGCAGATATCGCAGGTCTCCTGTTCGATGGATACCATCGAGCTACAGTTGGGCCCTGAAAAAGCGAACAGGTCTTTAAGCAGTTTCACGGCAACGTCGGGTGTGATGTCTTTGCTGATCCCGATTGAGTAGGCGTATAACCGATTGACGGCTCCATAAATTCGCCGGACGTCCCGTTTTAATTGTTCACAGACCAGCGAGAGAACGGAATTGGGAATCGACAAACCACGTTCTTGGCATGCCTTACGGGCAAGCATCATTCGCCCGTTCAAATCGGGGTAGTGGATCGGACAACTCATTCCCCCCGAAAGACGATTGCAAATGTCTGATCCGAGATGCCCCAATTCGATTGTGTTACGATCGGCCGAAAGGATGACCTGAGTTCCGTTTCGAATCAAATCATCCAACGTTTGTTGAAACTCACCGAGAGTTGCTTTCTTTCCTGCAAAGAATTGAACGTCGTCAATCACCAACAAGTCGAGGTTTCGGTACTTGCTTCGAAATACCGGTAGCCCCGCCCCACCCCGTAACGACGCTACAAATTGGGTTGTGAATTGTTCCGAAGATACGAATAGACATTTTCGTTTATTCAGACGGCGTCGAAATTCGTGGGCGATAATTTCGAGCAACAACGACTTCCCGCTGCCGGTGGGGCCGTAAATGAAAAGCGGCGAAAACTGCCCCGGCAATTCAAACGTTTGATAGATGGCTGCTTCCAACATCCGATTCTCTTTGCCAAAACAAAATGATCGCAGCGTCGGTTTGGTTTTGACAGATTGCCCATTGCTGTGATGAGATTCTGGCGGTCGAACGTCACGCGGAGTCGAATGATTGGAACGAGTAGTCGTTGATGGCTGAAGCGATAAGATTGTGGCCTTGTTTTCCGGTTCCGAAATTTGGGAATCGGGCTGAGCTTTTCCAATGCGGTACCTAAGTTGGAAGTGATCACCACAGACACGATCAACCACTTCTCGCAGTTCGTTGGAAAATTTGTTTTGGATTTGCTTCAGTGCGAAACCACTGTCTGCAAAAATGAAAACCTGAAAGTCAGAAACCCGAAAACAATTCGAAGAGGGAAACCAAAGTTCAAACCTTTCTGATCCAAGTTTAAGCGACATCTGGCTTGAAATCACCTTGGCAAAATCTGGCGATTCAAATTGATTGTCCTGAGTCGACAAAGTCACGTCCGGGCGCCTCATCGAACCGCTCTCGGACGCCATTGCCAGATCATTTTTCTGGTCAGTTTTACCGTCTAACCCGAGCGCGTCCGTTCTCGTTGGTTATCAACTCACTTCATGCGAGCTGTTGATTAAGAATTGTTAATTCGTGTTGGGCATGATTCTAAGAACGCTAGCATCAGTGTCAAACCTTCAATTTGAAAAAATTCATTCCCCGTCAAACAGAGGCAGTAAATAGCAAAACATTCGGAACCAATTACTTGATCATATCGACAAACAAAGTTCCCCAAGTGGTGGATAAAGTGTTTGCCAATTCAGTCAATGCAAAACTTGACACGCCAGTTTTTCAGGCCCGCAGTCGTCCGGTTTTTTAGCGGCTCAAAAGGTCTCAATTTTTTGTCGAATTGACTCCAGAAATATTGACAAGCAATGATGTCGAGGACAAAAACCGACCGCTGTGTTCTATCCCTTTGTTGAAATCGAATCCGTTTTTGATGGGCTTCGAAAAAACGCTTTGGATTTTGATTTGACAAAGGTCGCCTAATAGGCATTGACAAATCACTGAGTCTTTTGGGAGCCCAGAATCAGTGAATAAAAATCACGGCTCAATGAAAATGGGCCGTCTTGGTTGTTGATCTCTAGAACTAGGGCCAGTTGCTGGGAGCTGTTGTTTCGGTAGATAACTTCTGGATATCGCATCAACATGGCTCCGGTGGTTTTTCGTCCTTTTTCCGCGACATAAAACCCAGCAAGATGCGTTTGCCTCGGGGAAAAGCCCAATGATTGAGTGAGTAGTTGAATCAATCGCGTTTCATCTCCTGTCCATCCACGGAATGAAATACGTTGACATCTTTGACTGGTGTCAAAATAGTAGGTCAACGATCCGTGGAGGTCCCATGAATTGGTGCCCGTCACCAAAGCTACTCGCATCCCGTGAAGCGAATCTTCGGATGGCACTAATGACACTCGTTCCCACTGCTGTCGAACCAATTTGGGGGAAATGTTGAAGCGAAAAATTTCAGCCAAGTTTTGAATCGGGATAAAACCAACTGGCTGGGCTGAAAAATCAGGTCCGTTGAGATCACCGGGCAGGTAAAAAGTTTGGGCACGTCCGAAGTCAGGTGTTCCTGAAAACGAAGTTTCGATTCCAGGCTGATTGATTGCGGTTAAATTGCCCGAAAATGCCCGCGGTTGATTTTGGATGGGTGTCTGATTTTCGATCGTGGCTGGGTTAACAATAGGTTGAACTAGACCCTGATTCCATTGGTTCTGGGGATCCCCAACAGAAGCCGTATGAATATTCACCCGAGAGCTTGCCTGTTGAAACGGATTATTGGACCACTGACTATCAGCATTTTGGTCGGAAAAGTTGTCTCGGTTTTGGGCAGCACGAGGCTGTTCTTCGGTTAGTAAAAATGGCAGAGCCAAAATTCCAAAAATTAGAATTGAGAATAGAACAGTGCGCATTGGTAGAGCCAAAGAGCCAAACAAAGAGAGGTTTTTGGATCTATCGGGTGTTTCAGACCAGATATTGGAGGAATCGCTGGTCGTTCGTCACGATCAGCAAATCAGTTGGGACCCGATGTTATAGCCTTTGCGATTTTGGACGTTAATTCGTCAATCTTGGGCTGACTTGAATGAGGGACCGGCCAATATTTCGACGATGCGGTCGATACGGTTCTCGTATTCATTCTCAGAATCAACCCCCCGATTTGTTTTCGCCAAACTGTTCTTCTAACCAGTCGATTCCAACTCCCATGATCGCGGCAACAAATTCAACCTTGGACTCGTAATCTTCCTGTCTTACTTCGCATTCGTAGTCGAAAAGGCTGATTTTTGTTTTTGCTATGTGAGGGGGTAGTTTTCGGCGAACTTGTTTGACAAAAACTCCAAAATCTGGGTCGGAGATCGCATCCTCAAAATCGGCATACTTTCGCAGCATGTGCCCCGAGTTATTTTTAAGGATAAGTTCTCGACAAAAATCGGCGATAAAAGGCATTCGCATCGCACACGCACATGTTCCCGCCATCACGAGAGCCCGATCTCTGTCTGACATGTATCTACGCTCGTCGAAAGCCTGAGCCACACGGAGGTAAATGACAATTTCTTCAAATGGAGTGGCCATGAAGGTACAGATCCTGTCGAAACCAGTCGCCGCCGGACAACTGGAAAACTAGTTGAGAATATTCAGGAGTGGAGGAATTGATCAAGGCTATCTCAATTTTAGCAGATAATCGAAACCGATAACTCCCTCAGTTCACCCAATTTATGAATTCGGTTTTTGTTGCGTTTTCGATCAATGACGCCGTCCTATTTCCGTTTCTGACTATCCCAATAACGAGCCCTGAATTAACATGCACGGATGGATTCTTCGCATTTTGATGATTACCGTTGGTTGGTTTCTGACGAAGCGATTCCGATTTTGAAAGAAACGCGGGAAAGTTTCAAACAACGGGTCAATGCGTTGTCTATCGCCAAACGGCTACGCAAAACTTGCAGCCCGTCACGTTCCGCTTTGTTGATGGAACAGGCCCAACTTCAAATCCGTGCGGCCCGAAAATTCGAACTGTCCGATTCGATGTTCTTTACCCGCAAAGGTCTGGAACAAGCATCGTCGTGGAGAATTGCCGAGTATAAAGCGGATCGGTATGCAGCTTTTAATCGTGTTGCCGACATTTGCTGTGGAATTGGTGGAGATCTTATTGCACTGGCAAATCAAAATTCGCAAGGATGCACGTTCGGAGTTGACTCAGATCCGTTGACCTGTCTTTTTGCTGAAAAGAATCTGGTTGCCAACGATGTCAATGCAACGATTTTAGAAGAAGAGGTCGAATCATTAGTCGATCCAAACTGGGATGCCATTCATGTCGATCCCGATCGTCGCGTTAATGGGCGGACGGTCGTGGGAAATCGTTTTTCCCCGACGCTCGACGCCATTCATTCCAAATTCGGAATCGACCGCGCCATTGGCATTAAGGTAGCGCCGGCGACCAGCAAATCGAATTTCGTCAATCCAACGATGGAAAGAGAATGGATTGGGGATCACCGCGAATGCAAACAGCAGGTCATTTGGACCGGTGAGTTGGTACGAAATCCCGGTTGTCGAACTGCGACGTACGTTGGCAAAAGAGGCGTTAGTCGCATCAGTGTTCCGGAAGATGAAACGTTAACAGATTACAAATTAGATTCGGAGTTTCGTCGCTATATTTTTGAACCTCATTCCAGCGTTCTTGCGGCCGGATTAACAGACACTTTATCGCGAAAATATCAGATCCGAAGATTCGCCAAGCAGATTGTTTACTTGACTGGGGATGAACCGATTTCAGATCCGTTGTTGACCCAATTCGAAATCATCGAAGTGCTTCCAATGGACTTGCGATTGACTAGCCGGTTGTTGAATGCATTGGACGTCGGAGAAATCGAGGTCAAGAAACGAGGGGTCGTTAATGTGGTGGCGGATCGTTATTCGAGAATGAAGTTACAAGGTCCCAATAAAGCGACCATCATTTTGACTCGATTTGGGAAATCAGGAGTCACTTTAGTGACTCGGCGAAAGGGAAATTCGGTCGGCCAATCCACGCCGGAATAGCTCGGACCGATCATTCAGCGGTCTCGGATTTTACCTGGAAACTTTGCAACCATCGTTGACAGTTTGCCCACTGAGTTTGCATCCAATTGAAACTCGTTCTCGAAGGGACTTCGTAGCGTCCTATCCAAAACAAAATCGTAATCCCGGCGGCTGTCATCATGATTCCTGGAATAATCGAGTACTGATAGCTCGCGCCGTCTGAAGTAGATAGAACCCAATTCAATAAAGGTGAGGATTGAACGACGGATTGGTTTGCCTGGCTGATCAGAATCGCCAAGCTGTTGTGGGTTAAATGAAATAGAATGCAAGGAATGATGCTGCGAGTCTGAACAGCAAGCAGTCCTATGACCATTCCAACAGCAAAAGTAATGATGCTTTGCTGGATAACACCGTGGGCGATTCCGAAAAAGAAACTAGTCAGTAAGATCGCTTGCCACTTCTTTTTCAGCCCCTCCAGGCCGGACAAAATAAATCCACGATAGGCGACTTCTTCGAAAACTGCCGGGGCGGCAGCAATTACCAAGATGGTCGCCCAGATTCCAGGTGAACTTCCCAGGATTTTTCGAATCGCTAAATCCATCGCCTCAAGGTCTCCCGTCGGTGGATACAACTGCATCACCAGAGCTGAAAACCACATGAATAGCGGATTGAGGAATAAGGCTGCCAAGATTGCGGCACTTGCTACGCCTAACGAACATCGTTGGAACTTTAACGACTTCAAGGGATTCTTGGTTAGCACGACCGCCATCATAACGGCTGGAGCGGCAATGGTTGCCAACAAGATGACTGTCGTGGTTTTGGCAAATGAAACGAACGAATCGGGAGCGGTTACGACCATGTCCATGAAAAATTTGGCCATCAGAATCACGACTGCACAAAGCACTGCGTTTCCAATGGAAGGGGTTTCATTGCGAATGCTCATCACGTGTTTGACCCACGACCCCACTCCGAATCTTTCGCTGGCTCGAAACAGAACGGACTCGCTGTTGAATTGTTTGACGACCCAACGAGTTGCAAACCAGCCACAAACCAGAGTGACAGCGCAAACGGGGCCCGCGAATTGCACGCATTCGGTGTATTGACCTTCGATCAAGCCACGTAACATCAACATGAGTCCGCTGACTGGAATAAGGCTGGTACCTAAATCCAGTTTCGCGCCTGGTAGCATCGGAACCATCATCAATGGCATCGAAATCATCATCAACGGAACCAAATAGTACTGACCTTCTTTGCTTGACCGTGCAAAGGCTGCCGCCGCCAAAGCGACGGCACTAAATAAAGCAGAAATCGGAATTAAGGCGAGCAGTAGCCAGCCAATACTTTCTAATGGCGGGGCTCCAAAGGCGGCTATGCCCGTGGTTGTTGCGCCTTTCATTCGTCCGGCAACGAAAAGTCCAGTGACCCCCATGCTGAACAGATTCAAAATCGAAGTCGTCATGCTGAACGTCATGACGGTCAATAGTTTCCCGATCGCAATTTCAGATCGATCCGCCGGACTACTTAACAAGGTTTCAAACGTTCCTCGCTCTTTCTCGCCGGCACAGAGGTCGATTGCTGGATAAAACGCGCCCGTTAAGCACCAGACCATTACGATAAAGGGCAATATTTTGGACCAAATGGCAGCCTGTTTTCCAGCCTTGTCTGAAACATCTTCACGATGAACTTTGATGCCGGTGACTGCTGTGAATGGAATTCCAAGTTCGCTCAAGTTTTGTTTTACGAGCGTGGTTCGCCACCTGGAAAGCACTTTGTCGACCCTTTCGGCGGCAATCCGAGATTTGTCTCGTGCTGCATTTTGAAACACGAATAATTCCGGCATACCGCTGACATAACTATCTTGATCTGGTAATTCGTCGGTGCTGTTGACGAAAATGGCAACATCGAATCCTCTTTCGTTCAATTCATTTTGAATCAACTGATCAAAAAGTTTTGGAGCTTTTTTCATTCCAGACTTTTTTCGAAAGGACTGAAAAATCTCTTTGAACTCGCTGTCCTCAAGAGGAGAGCTCACTAGGTCGAGTAGCTTTTTGTTTTTTCGACTGACCAGCGAATCGTTAAATTTTCCATCGACCACCAGAGGGCATTCTTCGGGAAGCTCGTCGATCCCTACAATCCAGACTTTGGAAGGATATTCACGCATGAATTGAGCGACCTGTAACATGGCCATGCCCATCAGCGGGTATAGAACCAGTGGCATAATGCCAACGGTGAACAGAGTTCGGCGGTCTCGAAGCTGGTCAAGCAATTCTCGAACAAAAATGAGTTTGACGTTTTTCCATTTCATGAGATCGTTACCTTGTCTTCGACAGGTCGATACTGCTCAGCGGCCGACGAAATCAGGGAGTAGAACATTTCTTCAAGGTCATTTTCACAATAATCGACTTTCAGTTCATCGAGGGTTCCTTCAGCAAGAATATTGCCGCGGTACATGATGGCAACTCGATCACAAAGCCGCCCTACTTCGCTCATGATGTGCGAGGAAAACAAGATGCATTTTCCGTGGTCTCTCAACTGTTCGACGGTCGTTAAAACTTCTCGAGCGGCCAGGATATCCAACCCCGAGGTGGCTTCGTCAAAAATCAGGACTGGGGGATTGTGAATCATTGCTCGCACGATCGAAACCTTTTGCTTCATTCCGGTAGACATTTTGCTACCGAGAACAGTCCGCATATCATTCATTTGAAATCTTGTAAAAAGATCTTCCATGCGCACTGACAATACCGATTCTTCAAGACCGTAAATCCGCCCAAAAAACTGGACCATTTCCCAAGCGGTCATTCGGTCGTAGTTGGCGGTGTTGGTGGAAACAAAACCGATTTGGCGACGGATATCGGCGGGTTGTTCTAGGATGTCAAACCCGTTGACGATTGCGGTGCCCGAAGTCGGTTTAAGGACAGTACTCAACAGGCGAAGTGCCGTCGTTTTTCCGGCTCCGTTGGGACCCAAAAGTCCATAGATTTGACCAGGCATCGCATCGAAGCTGATTCCGTTAAGTGCGGTGAAAACTCCTGTATGAAGCTCGTTGTAGCACTTCTTGAGTTGTCGGACGTGAATCATCGTTAAATCGGGAAAATTCGTTCCTAAAGTCAGGGGGCCAGAGTATTAGCTCCCCTGAAGAAAATTTCAGTTGGTTTCCTGAAGGCGCGCAATCCGAAACCAGTACAGAAGCCTAGCTTGCGTTTCATTGGACGCAGTGAAAATTGGTCCGGTCAATCCAGTCAAAACGGATTTTCAAAACGGACATGGCATGTTTGATCGCTGGAACCGATTGAGAGAACTGGAAACGATGGATCCCATGCAAAACACACCTTTTCCTGGTGCGATTCCTCCCGTCACAAGTGCTGCAATTCCCACGACCGGTAATTCAGCCATGTCGGTCGAGGACACTTTCAATCCCGATTCCGAATTTATTCCTCGTCAGCCAAAAAGCCTAAAAGAGGCGGGCTTAAATTCAAACGATCTTTTTCCACTCATCCTGAAGTATTTATTTCTACAAGGATTTAATTCTGGCAAGCAGATTTCGAACCAGCTCAAGCTACCGTTCCAGCTGATTTTACCCGTCTTAGAAACCTTAAAGGCCGACCTGCTAGTAGCGCACAAACATTCCGCCAGCGTAGGAGACTTTGAATATGAATTGACACCCAAAGGCGTTGAACAGGCTCGGATGCATCTTTCGCGAAGCACCTATTGCGGTGCGGCACCGATCAGTTTACACGAATACCGCCAGTCGGTATTTCGACAGTCGCTGCAAAATTACAATCCCACTTTCGAAAGCGTGCGTACCGCGCTCAAGGACCTTGAAGTTACGGACCTTCAGGTCAGCCAGATTGGTCAGGCAATCAATTCGGGCAAAAGCCTGTTTCTTTTTGGATCACCGGGGAATGGAAAAACAAGCATTGCACGCCGAGCGATTCGTTCGGTTGGCAAACACATTTGGATCCCCCGAACCCTCACGGTAGGTGGAGAAGTGATTCGAATGTTCGATCCTGGTCTGCATGTTCATACGCCGCTTCCCGTGTCGACAACGTTGGTCAACGAATTAATGGTGGACGATAGGTGGGTTCGAATTGAACGCCCAACGATTGTGGTAGGGGGTGAATTGGAAATGAAGCACCTCGACGCGACACTGAATCCAGTGACAGGAATCATCGAAGCGCCCATTCATGCAAAAAGTAATTGTGGAAGCCTGCTAGTCGATGATTTTGGACGGCAACAGATCTCAGTGACCGAATTACTTAACCGCTGGATCGTGCCCATGGAGTGCGGCCAAGATTTTATTAACCTGCCATCGGGCCGACAGATTTCGCTTCCATTTGATCAGTTGCTGATATTTGCAACCAACTTGGATCCTACCGATCTCTGTGACGAAGCGTTCCTTAGGAGAATCCCATACAAGATTGAGGTTTTCGATCCGACCGAATCCCAGTTTCGCAAAATGTTTACGCAACAGGTCCAGACCATGGGGTTTGAATCGGACGCTGACGTGCTGGATCATCTCATTGAGTACCATTACAAACGAGTTGGCCGACCTTTCCGTTTTTGCCATCCAAA
>JBCCSJ010000137.1:0-14291 GCA_039200505.1 Planctomycetota bacterium
AAACGAATTTGTACACCACTCGATCAATTATTTTGAAATTTATGCGACAGATCTGACAGAAGCGAAACGTTTTTTTGGTCAAGCATTTGGTTGGCAATTCAATGAATACGGCCCAGATTATCTTGGGATTCGGAAACTTGATGATGAAGATTTGGAATACGGAGGTATTTGCCGAGTCGATCAAGTGAATCCAGGCGGATCGTTGATCGTGCTATATTCCAATGATTTGGACCAATCGCAAGCGTCGGTTGAAAATGCAGGCGGAAAGATATCCAAAGAAATCTTTTCGTTTCCTGGTGGTCGCCGTTTCCAGTTTATTGATCCATCTGGCAATGAAATGGCTGTTTGGTCAGATATCGAATCGACCGATTAAACTCGATTTCTATTGTGAACCCGGGCTGGGATCGTGTTGGGTGCCAGCAATTCTTGCTTGATATTTCTCCCGCTCGATTTTCAGCATTTGGGAATTGTCACCTAGTCCGCCACCAATCCATCCCCTGAGCGTTGGGCGACCAAACAGGTGAAACCACAGGCTTCCCAATGAAACGAAAACGAAAATGTGAATCATCAACACCGAACTGATTGGTTGCGACGATCGATTAAACAAGGTCAGCGAAACTAGACAAAGTACGCCGGTCAATGTGGAGAGTGACGTTGATATCCAAGACTTTTGAAGGGAAATAGAACAGCCACACTCTCGGCAACGCATAAACGGCAAAAGAAGCCTGAATCGGTTGATTGGAAAATCACAAACTGGACATTGATTCAATGCTCTGTGATGCAATGCCCTGCGGCCATCAAGCAACGATTTCGATTTTCGCCTCGGAAGATCGACGGGTCGAAATGGATTGGAATCATCATTCATTGGAACTCATTCCGATTCCCGGATTGGGGCAAATCTTTGACGCAACTCCCACTATGCTAATACTTGGCGATATTCGGCGAACCAGGTGGTATCAGTTTGGGTGGTCAGCATAAAATGATTGTAGCGGTTCCCGACGAGAACGTCCCGCTTACTGAACCGAATGAATTTGAGTCCATCCCGATTGCCGAGCGGGACCTCATCAAGCATCGTGCACCTTGTCAAAGTGAACGGCGTCAGCTTATGTTCAAGAATGGTCGAACTTAATTGGGCCAATGTCTCGCTGACGCTGCGACCGTCTTAATTAGGGCGGAAACATCGTGTGGCGACTTGCTTGGCACTCCCGGCAGCAAGCGTCTAAACTTGGCTTTTATTCTGAAGCTTACCGCCATTTTGAATAGGAACATCCCATCGCCGAAATTTCTTACCAGTTGGAACCCAGTCTTTCGTCTGAAGAATTTATCGATATCCTTTCCCGATCCACTTTAGCTGAACGTCGTCCAGTGGACGAACCTGAAACGATTGCCGGAATGCTGAAGCATGCGGATTTGATCGCTACAGCAAGAGACCTATCAAACGGTTTATTGGTTGGCGTTTCTCGATGCATCACAGACTTTCATTATTGCACCTATCTTTCGGACTTGGCTGTGGATGCAGTTTATCAACGTCAGGGGATCGGCAAGCGATTGATTGATTTTTCGCACCAGCAAGCGGGTCACCGGACGACCTTGATTCTTTTGGCTGCTCCAGCGGCAACAGAATATTACCCTCGAATCGGAATGCAGGCTCACGATTCTTGCTGGCTGATTCCAAAAAAATAAACCTACAGGATCGAAGTTTCCGTAAGCCCCCGTGCAAAATTTTGCGTCAACTTGCAAACTGGCTCTCAGCGACTAAAACTGAAGCGAAGACACGCGTTCAAAATGGATAGGGTTGCGATGAAAAAAGGCTGTTTTGCTGGCTTTGTTTTTTTGATTTGTTTTTTGGGAACCTGCCTCGTTGGGCAAGCTTTTGGTTGGGACGACTGGCCTCATTGGCGAGGTCCTGAAAGAAACGATATCTCTAACGAAACGGGGCTGCTAAAAAAGTGGCCCGAGTCAGGCCCCGACAAGGTTTGGACTTTCAAAAACGCCGGACTTGGTTACGCCGGGATCGCAGTCGTCGGCGACCAGCTGTTCACGATGGGCACAGAAGAAGACAAAGAGTTTGCACTCTGCCTCAGTGCGACTGACGGAAAAGAACTTTGGCGGACGCAGATTGCTCAGGGTGGAAGTCGCGGCCGAGCTACGCCAGGCTGGGGAGACGGTTCAAGAAGCACCCCCAGTGTCGATGAAGACCGAGTTTATTTTCTAAGTGCCAATGGGACTTTGGCATGTCTAAAAACTGCCGACGGTTCCGAGGTGTGGGACGCGAGCATGGAAGACTATGGCGGGTCCATTCCTAGCTGGGGCTTTGCAGAATCTCCACTAGTCGATGACGGAAAAGTCATTTGCACTCCGGGAGGGGATCAAGGGACCATTTTGGCACTTGATAAAATGACCGGAAAAATGGTTTGGCAATCCGAGCCGGTCCGAAAGGATATGGACGGAACTTTATCTTCGCCGGCCAAGGCCCATTATTCGTCCCTGCTTCCGATCGAGTTGAATGGCAAAAAACAGTACGTTCAACTTTTGACTTTGGCTGTGGTTGGTTTGGATGCCGAAACAGGAAGTCTTTTATGGCAATCCGATTGGCCAGGACGAACTGCAGTGATCCCGTCCCCGATTTTCTTTGACGGCAAAGTTTATGTCACCAGCGGTTATGGTGTCGGATCCAAATTAATTGACATTTCGTCCGGAAATGCTGACGACCAATGGATGTCTAAAGCAATGGTGAATCACCATGGTGGTGTGATTAAAGTTGGAAACTATTGTTACGGATCAAGCGACCGAAAAGGCTGGGTGTGCCAGGATCTTTCCGATGGAAAAATGGTCTGGAACGACAAAAAAATCTCGAAAGGTTCGGTCACCTATGCTGATGGAATGTTTATTCACGTTGAAGAGAACGATGGAGAAGTCTTATTGATCGACGCGAATGAGTCATCTCATGAGATCGTAAGTCGATTTGTCATGGAACCTCAAACGACTCGCGATCGCAAGAAAGGCAAAGTTTGGGTCCATCCTGTCGTCGCCAGCGGCAAGCTTTTTGTTCGGGATCAGGACGTAATTCTCTGTTACGATATCTCAGCTAAATAACAACTCAACTTCGTGGCTAATTTCTAAGACCTCTCTTTTGTAAAGAGAGGTTTTGTTCGCTCACGTCCAGCTAGGGAACTCATGTTTCAATTACTGATCATCGGCTTGTTTAGCGTTACCCTTTGCGGCGATTTAAAAACCGATCCCCTGCCAAAAAAATGGCACGGCACCTGGGTCGGTCAAATGAAGTTCTTTCCCGGCATGCCGGAAGCCGTCAAAAACTCAGCCGCTAGTGGCAAAGTAGCCGTTCAGTTCGAGATTGAGGAAATCACTAACTCCAATGCCCTGGTTTGGCGAATGACGATAGGATCCGATTCCAATCGAGTCGTCAAAGATTACAAACTGGTACCGACTGGGAAGCCCAATGAGTTTTTGATTGACGAAAACGGGATCGATCTGAATGCGTATCACTACGGAGATATCATCTACAGCCAGTTTTCCTTTGAAGAAATGGTGCTCATTGCTCGATACGAATTGAAAGAAGACCAACTGCTATTTGAAGTCACCACTGGTATTCCGATTGGTGAAAAGCAGTTGGATGGAAAAATTCAGACTTGGAAAATCTCGGCGGTCCAATCTGTATTGATGAAACGTCGAACCTTGGATCGCCGGGAAGGCGAATAGGGCGATATGCAAAATATTCTGATTGAAAAACCGTATGAGTTCCATCCTCCTTACGAGTGGAATTGGCCCCAGCGATTTTTGACTCAGATTGGTCAATTCAAACCGCTTCTTCGAAAAGAACATGGTGTCACTGCCGGCGAAGTACGCAACATCGATCGCCTTAAAAAATCAATCGCTGCCGGGCACGGGATCATGTTGTGTCCGAATCATCCAAGGACCGCGGATCCGATTGCGATGTATTACGTTTGCCAGCAGTGCCCCGTTTCCTTGTATACGATGGCTAGCTGGCATCTATTCAATCAGTCTCGGTTTATGACATTCATGCTGCGATTGATGGGCGCCTTTAGCGTCAACAGAGAGGGCCTAGACCGGAAGTCAGTTGATTTTGCAATCAACACGTTAGTTCAGGCGAAAAGACCGCTTCTCATTTTTCCTTCCGGATCGACTAGCAGAACCAATGATCGACTGATGGCATTTATGGATGGGCCCAGTTTCATCGCTCGAACAGCCGCCAAACGTCGAAAGAAGAACGGAGAAAAGGTTGTCGTCCATCCGATTTGCATCAAGTATTTTTACCAGGGCGATATCGAAGCGGCATGTCTGCCTGTGCTCGACGAAATAGAAAAACGACTGACTTGGAGTCCCAATCGGCATTTGCCACTGATCGATCGCATCATCAAAATTGGTGATGCCTTATTGACGCTTAAAGAACTTCAATGCGGAATCCGATCGGCTGATGGACTAACTCTCCGGCAACGCCAGTCGAACATGGTCAATCGCCTTTTGAATCCGCTGGAAAAAGAGTGGTTAGGCAAGCCTCAAGATGGAGGCATTCAAACGAGGGTCAAAAATTTGCGGATGAAAATCTTTCCCGATCTTGCTCGGAACGAAGTTGACGACCGAGAAAGAAAAAGGCGATGGGCTCAACTCGAGAACACTTATCTTGCTCAACAAGTCGATTGTTATCCAGAAAACTACTTGATCGAATCACCGTCGGTCGACAGGATTCTTGAAACAGTCGAAAAATTTGAGGAAGACATCAAAGACAAGTGCCGTATCCACGGCGATCTGAAAGTGGTTTTAAATATTGGGGAAGCGATCGAAGTTTCTACAAAGCGTGATCGAGAAGCGACCGCCGATCCATTGATGACCAGCATTCGCCAAAGTGTTCAAGTGATGCTGGATGAAATGCAGTTTGAATCAAAATTATATCAACCTGCCCATGCGGATTGAACAGTTTGAAGCCCTGGTTGTTTTCTGATTGACCCTCTCGAACTGCCTAACCGACCTTGACCTCAACCCCACGATAAATCCAATCAACTTTCTCTTCGCGTAAAAGTTGGGACATGCTCGGTGGAAAGGTCAGGCGAGAATTCGTAACCCCCGTAGTTGAAACCTTGGAGATCTTCGAGTGTTTTGACTTTCTGGTCGACCATGTATTTGACCATCATTCCTCGAGCCTTTTTGGCGTAGAAACTGATTATCTTGTACTTGCCGTTTTTCCAATCTTTGAATGCAGGGCTGATCACGGGAACCTGCAGTTGCTTAAGTTTGGCCGAATCCGAATATTCTTTGGAAGCAAGGTTGACTAAGAACTTACTTTTCAGAGTCTTCAGTTCGCTGGCCAAAAGAGAATGAATGTCACCGCCCCAAAAATCATAGAGTCGGTCTCCATGTTCGGTTTTTAATTTAGTTCCCATTTCCAGACGATAGGGTTGAATCAGATCCAATGGACGCAAGACTCCGTACAGACCGGAAAGAATGCGGACATGTTTTTGGCAAAAACGAATCTGGGTTTTGTTGAAACTGTCCGCTTCCAGGCCTTGATAAACATCCCCTTGAAACGCGAACAGGCAGACCTTGGAATTCTTCGCCGTATGACTTTTTTTCCATTCTTGATTCCGCTCAAAATTAAGTTCGGCCAATTTGTCGCTGATACTCATCAAGTTAGACAGATCTTTGGGCGACAGATCTCGAACCACATTCATCAGCTCCCCGGTCCGCTTCAAAAGCTGCGGTTTGGTCACTTCATCGGTGGGACTGGGGGATTCGAAATCAAGCGACTTGGCAGGTGACAATATTGCAAGCATGAGATGTTTTCCGTGTCGATGCGAATGGGATTCGTCGATCCATTTTTGTTAGTTTCAATTATAGAGACCAAACTTTTTTTGCGATGCGGACTGGCTAACAATTATTTTGGTCGTCGTTGGCAGTGCCGACTCGACGTGGCCCAATACCGCATTCGCCAAACTGTCCAAAGCCTTGGTCCTAACGCCAATAGAATCTGCTTCAAACCGTGATCATTCATCCTCTAAGATGCCCAGCCCATCCTCTGAAATCCTTCCCAGGAAATCCTTCTCAAGAAATCTTTCCCAGAGCAAAGCTGCTGAGTTTTACAGAGCGGTATCCGAGATGATTCGGCCAATCTGGTTATTAAACTGCCCTCGCGTCAGAACTTGATCGAATCCGGCAGTTTTTGCCTTTTCGAGCAAATCAACGTTCACGTGTTGGGCAAAAGCAACTGTCAGCGGCGTCATCGAGTCCGACATTTTCCGGATCTGTTCGCCAAGCGATTCGATGTTGAGACCGGGGGTTTGTAGATCGACCAAGAGCAGATGAGGGCGATCGGCCTGAATTACTTCAACCGTGTTCGACTCAGATTCCGCGGTTTTGACCGTGACTGAGTGCTGTCTGGCGTGAGACCTCGCGTTGGAAGCCATCATAAGATCGGTTGTCAAAAAGACGATCATGGTCGAGTCTGG
The DNA here is from genome assembly GCA_039200505.1 of Planctomycetota bacterium. Taxonomy (GTDB): domain Bacteria; phylum Planctomycetota; class Planctomycetia; order Pirellulales; family Pirellulaceae; genus Mariniblastus. The sequence continues at coordinate 6,483 of JBCCSJ010000137.1, forward strand.
AAAAAAGAGGGACGTTACACGAAATGTCTGTTTTACAAGTTTTCCGCGATCTTTCAATTTGTCGTAAGGTTCTCGGTCCTGTTTCGTCGCCCCTGGAGATTAAAAGAGGTTCCGAATTTTGAAACGGCGTCCTATGCCGCCCAAAAGTTAGCGCGGAACCTTTTGGGTAAACCATTGTGACAATTTTTAAGGGCAGTCAAAACTGACATTGATCAGAATGCCGCGAAGGTGGTACTGTCCTCAAAGCCCAAGGATCGGGCAAAACATTCAGGGATGATCATGGAAAAGCGTTTACTTATTTCGTTTGTCTTTCTGGCAATTGGTTGGATGCCTGGGACGAGTTTGCTTGGCCAATCTGGATCGAAGCAAGTACAGGATCAAAAACCGTACAACATCAGCTCGCGAATTCATCTGCAGCAGGGAACCAACCGCGGGTACCTTGTGGTGCAAATGGAATTGGCAAAAGGCAACTACGTTTATTCCTTGACGCAAAAGGGTGATATTCCAGCAACAAAAATTAAGGTCAAAAAGTCATCTCAATTTCGACAACTTGATCAGTTTCATCCGGATCGCCCAGCTAAAGTGATCCAAGATGACCCGATTTTCGGGCAACGTGTTGAAAAGCATATGGGCAAGATTCAGTTCTTCGCCCCAATTGAAGTTGCCGGCGGCGTCACCGTTTCCGACATCTCCGTAGAAGTTGAGTTGGAAGGGCAAGTTTGTTCTGACGAAGGATATTGCCTGCCAATTCGAGGATCAGTCGTTCGCGGAAAATTTGCAGGCTACTTCCAACGTCCAGTAGCGTCGACAGCATCGCGATCGGGGCCTGGAACCACCGTTAATTCCGGCACAGTTCGCCGTTGAGCTGGCGGCTCGATTCTTGATCACTGCTTATCCAATAAGATTTGACTTTTCGACGCGGAAGCGACTGATATACTTGGATCGTATTTCCTTCCTGTCAAAAAGTTTGAAAGTCTGCGATGAAAAACTGGGTTTGGTTTTTTTTGGTTAGCGGCTTGTTGGGGCAAACTCTTGGTGCCCAAGAGTTATTCTTGAAGAACCAATTGGAATCCTCCGCTGCCAACCCTGGTGATCCTGTCAAGTTTTCAGCCAAGTTTGAGTTAAAGCCACAATCATTGGAAGGCATGGTTTCTTTGACGGCGGTGGTCGAAAATGGCTGGCACATTTATTCCGTCACCCAGCCCAAAGGTGGGCCGATGCGGTCCAAGATCTCGGTGGCTGAGTCAAAAGACTTCCAGATGGTCGGTGAATTCACCCCCAATCGAAATCCAAAAATCAATCGAGAGACGACCTTCGATGTAGCCGCTGAAGAACACGAAGGTACCGTGGTTTGGTCGGCTCCACTTCGATTGGCTGAGGGTGTGAAGCCGGAATCCCTTAAAATCAAACTCGTGTTTAATGGGCAGGTTTGCGAGTCAAGAGAGTTGGGAAGTTGTCTTCCGCTTTTCGACATCAAACAGGTCGCACAATTTGCGGGTTACCGAGAATTTAAAATGGAGTCTAAAACAGTTGTCAGCGAGCCATTTCTAGTCGGTGAGACGCACGCCAAAGTATCAGCTCGTGTAATGACGAGCGATGGAAAATCCATCCAGCCAGGTGGCAAGTTTGTTTTAGAAATCACAGCAACCCCTCTCGAGCAGTACCACGTTTACTCTTACGAAACTGGAAAATGCGATTTTATGGCGACTCGAATAGGATTCACACAATCGGCTGGCATGAAGATTTCAAAGCCCAAATCATCGACACAACCCCACGTTGATAATTCGCTGGGGATTGAGATGAAATACCATCATGGCGAAGTCAAATGGACATTTGATGTCGAGTTGGATCAAAATATAAAACCCGAAGATGTCAATTTGGTCGGCTTGATTGGATTACAGACTTGCGACGATGAACAATGCGATCCACCGGCCGGCGCTCAATTTGCGATTAAAATACCGGTCGGGACTAACAACTCCGCCGCTGCTGAATTCGAAGATTCCAGCTACAGCAAGGCGAAAAAGGCACAGGCTGCTTTTTTGGCTAAGTAATCAAACAAGTGGCGATGCCCTCGAATTAAAAACCGGTTGAAGTTTGCCAAATCAGCACCAGTGATTACCCAGGTGCGGTTCTCTGCCTTATCGCTTCGGTCGAATGGGATCGACTATGGCCCTTCCGGATTGATCCGACTAGAATCGGCTCACCCTGAATAACTGGAGAAATCAAATGCGGGCCATGCAACTAACCGAGTACCGAAAACTCGAAATCATCGACGCCGAAGTTCCAGAATTAGATCCAAACGAGTTGCTGATTTCGATTCAGGCGTGTGGAATTTGCGGCAGTGATATTCACGGCTACGACGGAAGCAGTGGCCGTCGAATTCCGCCTCTCGTGATGGGGCACGAGGCAGCAGGACTGGTAGAACAAATCGGTTCGGAAGTGACCCAATTTCAGGTCGGCCAAAGGGTTACTTTCGACTCGATGATATCCTGCGGGCAGTGTGAAATTTGTTCAGCTGAAAAAAATAACCTCTGCCCTGATCGGAGGGTTTTGGGAGTTTCTTGTGAGACCTATCGGCAAGCAGGTTGTTTCGCCGAATTTGCCAAAGTCCCCGAGCATATTGTTTATGCGATTCCCGACGATTTATCGTTTGAACACGCCGCATTAATCGAACCGGTATCGGTTGCGGTCCACGCAGTCAGTTTGATGAAGATCGAAACTGGATATTCGGGCGTGGTTATCGGAACGGGGATGATTGGATTGTTGGTCGTTCAGGCTCTCAAAGCTGCCGGTTGCACAACCGTCATCGCGGTGGATGTGGATCCCTACAAACTTGAATTGGCAAAAGAATTGGGGGCTAATTTCGCATTGAATGCGAAAGAAGTCGACGTCGTTCGGGAAATTCGAAACATTACATCTGGCACCGGAGCAAACCTTGCCATGGAAGTTGTGGGTAAAACTGAACCTTTGAAAACCGCTATCGATTCAGTTCGCCTGGGCGGTCAGGTTGGATTGGTTGGCAACCTGCAACCCAACGTCGACCTCCCGCTTCAAAAAATCGTAACCCAAGAAATTTCTTTGATTGGATCGTGCGGTTCTTGTGGGGAGTATCCCGAATGTATTGATCTCATGGTTTCCGGGAAAATCAACGTCCAGCCGCTCATCAGCGAGATTACCAAGTTGGAAAACGGGCCAGATTATTTCGAAAGGCTCTACGGAGGTGAGCCCAAATTGATGAAGGTCGTCCTGAAACCAACTCTTTAACAATCGGCTTTCGAATTCAACTCTTCTTTCGTTTAGAATCGCTTGCCCCTCTTTTGACAGCCGGCCGTTTGTGCCTCCGTAAGTTTTGCCAAAGCACTCTGGTGCGGTGAAAAAAAGCCCCGAATGGGGACAAAACTTGAGGCTTCTGTCATAATGGGAGTATGAATGAGAAATCCATCGACCCGGAAAAAACTGTCGGCATTGATTTAGGGACCACTTTTTCGGTTGTGGCCCATCTCGACCGTGACCAAAAACCAACCACAATCCCCAACGACGAAGGTGATCTTAGCACCCCCAGCGTGATCTTTTTTGATTCCTCTGGAACTGTTGTGGGAAATGAAGCGATCAACGCGGCGGAGTTTGAACCCGCTCGATCGGCTCGCTATGCAAAGCGAGACGTGGGAAGCGAAATCTTCCACAAAAAAATTCTAGGTCATACTTTCCCGCCAGAGGTGTTGCAGGCAATCGTCCTACGCAAATTGAAAGACGATGCAGAATTAAAGATCGGCAAGTTTTCAAAAGCGGTAATTACGGTTCCGGCCTACTTTAATGAACCACGCCGAAAGGCGACTCAGGATGCAGGAACTCTCGCCGGAATCGAAGTATTGGACATTATTAACGAGCCGACCGCGGCAGCCATCGCTTTTGGTGTGAAGGAAGGTTTTATTGATCAGGAAGGCGTGGCTGAAAAGAACGAACGCGTCCTCGTTTACGATCTTGGAGGTGGCACATTTGATGTGACGTTGATGGACATTTCAGGATCGGAATTCAATACCATCGCAACCGCTGGCGACGTTCACCTGGGTGGGATCGATTGGGATTTAAGGATCCTTGATTTTCTGGCGGATCAATTTCAGGAACAACATGGAAACGATCCTCGTGAAGATGCAAGCGCGACATTGAAACTTCGACAACTGGCGACCCGGGCTAAAAAAACGTTAACCGCTCGTGATACTGCCCAGGTTCGTTTCGCATTCGAAAACCAACGATCGAACCTTGAAGTGAGTCGAGTTGAATTCGAAGAGATCACCGAAGACTTGGTGGAACGAACCAAACTAACCGTCAACCGTTTGCTTCGTGAGGCCTCCATAAAATGGAATGATGTATCACGTTTATTGCTAGTCGGAGGTTCGACTCGTATGCCGATGATTCATACGATGCTGGAAAAAGAATCTGGGCTGTCGGTCGATCGCTCTCTTTCGCCAGATGAAGCCGTCGCCCACGGGGCAGCTGTCTATGCTGACATTCTGATGCGCCGAGGTCGAGGCGACGACACATTTAAGGTATCCAACGTCAACTCGCATGATTTGGGCGTTTTGGGACTCGATCCAAAAACGAAAAAGGCGGTTCGCCAGATCATGATCCCGCGAAACAGTAAAATTCCCGTCATCAAGTCGCGAAAGTTTGTCACATCCAAAGACTCCCAAAAAGAAGTCGTGGTCACCGTTGTCGAAGGAGGAACCGACCGCGGTGTGGGAGCGACCAAGATCGGTAAATGTCGTGTCACGGAACTTCCAGAAGGTTTGGTAAAGGGCTCTCCAGTCAACGTCACATTTAAATATTCCTCAGACGGAAGGTTGACCGTCAACGCGGACCTGCCAACTGCCGATGTGCGGGCACGAACGATTATTGAACGCGCCTCGGGCATGACTCGACAGGAAGTAGCGGAGTGGAAAACACGACTAGCTGATGGGATCAGGATCAAGGAACGGTTTAAAGACAGCGACCCAGACTTAAAACAGACTTCTGCCAAAAAAACTCCGTCGCCCAAGTCGGACTCGAACGGCCGCGCGGGCAAAATCGAAAAGAAAACAAAACGGACATCTGCATCAGAAGACATTTTGGATCTTAAGATCGGCGAAAAACGGAAGTCAAAACATGACTTAATAGACTTTAGCCTGCCTGAGATTGCTGACAAAAATTCAAATGGCTCGGATTCATTCGCGGGCATTGATCTGGGCGACGCGCCACCAAAAAATAACGACGACAGCTTTGCCCTTGACGAAATCCCTGGAAACAATTCAGTCACTTCGGACAGTGGATTGGACAGCTTTTTTGACAAACTGAAAGATTAATTTTTTTAGGAACTGGCCACCGCTGCAAACGAGATCGAAAACAGAAAGAGATAAAATGACATTTTCAAGAAGGCGTTTTTTAGGAACAGTTGCGATCGGTTCGGCGGCAGTTTTGGCCCCACCCGCGGTTCACGGTTTTTCGGCGACACCTGATAAACTTCGAATCGCAGCCATTGGGTTTGGTGGCCAAGGGAACAGCGATTTAAACAGTTTGAGCAGCCATCCGAATTTCGAGTTAACTGCAGGTTGCGATGTCGACAAATCATTTTTTCCCAAGCTTGAAAAGTTCGGCAGTCCTAAGATCGTCGTGCAAGACTATCGCCAACTATTCAACGATGCGGCGGACGAATTCGATGCTGTGATGATTGCAACGCCCGATCATATGCACTGCCCTATCGCTTTAATAGCGTTGGAACATGACAAGCATGTCTACTTACAAAAACCACTGGCTCAAGATATCGGAGAATGCCGACAACTTGCTCAGGCCGCGGCCGCAAAGCCCGAGTTAGCGACCCAAATGGGGATCCAGATCCACGCCCACACGTTTTATCGAACGGCCGTCAAATGGATTCAATCAGGTTTGATTGGAACAGTTACTGATGTTCATAGTTGGTCTGGAAAAGGATGGGGCGGGAAACAGCCTGTTAAGCAGGCCGATCCTGTCCCCGAAAATCTTGACTGGGATTTGTACGTCGGAGTTTCTCAATTTCGAAACTACGTCGCTGGATACTACCATCGCAATAACTGGAGAAAATGGTTTGCATTTGGAACAGGAACGCAAGGAGACATGGGATGTCACATTGTTGATCCTGTTTTTTCCGCATTGGAGTTGAAGGAACCGCTGGAGGTGACTTCGTTGGGTCCCCAACCATTTGCCGACAATTTCGCGCTCGACAGCCATGTTGTTTACAAATTCAAAGGCACAAACTTCACGTCGCCCGAACTGAATTTGACTTGGTATAACGGATCATTGCGCCCCAAAGCATTGCCAGGGATGCCCAAAACGATGACTCGCGAGGCTAAATCTGGCGAATTAGAGAAGGTCGATTTCCAACTACCGGGTCAAGGTTCGGTATTCGTTGGCGAGAAGGGGACGTTGATTCTTCCTCACGTTGGCAAACCGATGGTATTTACCAAACAGGGGCAACCGATGCCATCGTTGCCTCCTGAAGCGCCAAGTGGCAATCACTATCACCAATGGATGGATGCGGCTGTGGGGAAAGCTGAGTCCACCGGTGCCCCATTTGATTACGCTGGCCCGCTCACCGAAACGGTTTTGCTGGGTACGATTATCAATCGTTGGCCAGACCAGAAATACGGGTGGAATGCTGACGAATGCAAGTTCTCGTCCGGACGGGATCTTGAAAATGCCAACAGGATGCTCAGCCCAAAGTATCGAGATGGATGGTAGGGTGTTTGCTTTCTTTACTGTCGCCTTTGCGAGGCGATTTGGCAGGCTAACCGCTTTCGAGCTGCTTATTTTATTAGTAGACCGACTCTCCAAGTCGAATTAACAAGCTTACCGCTCGGAAAGCGGTGTCACTAAGAAATTCACAATTTCGGAGTGCTCGACCTATGGTTTCGGTCGACGCTCTCGCCAATTGTTAAATCCCCACCAAATTGTAAGGATATTGCGGCTTCGAGCGTCCTATTCGGGGCGTACATCCCCAGAGGGATTCTCCTCAACGAAGGTATCCTCATTCATTGGATACTATGCTTCCATAGAACTTCTCTCCGCATCTCACAGATTTTCACTCATGCTCGACGAAACCAACAACCCACACGGATGTTGCGATTCCTCAGCAGAGTGGCATCCTGGGACCATTTCCAAAATAGAATCTGATCTGGTCGCCGGAATCCAAGCCGATGAATTTGTTCTCAATTACCAGCCCATTTTTGATCTGTCACAGGATCAACTGATTGGCGTGGAAGCACTGGTTCGTTGGAAGCATCCTTTTCGAGGCTGGGTCTTTCCCAATCAGTTCTTGAAGATCGCGGAATTATCGGGCGTCACTCTACCGCTGGGTCAACGGATCACAAGACTAGCCTGTCAACAACTGTCCCAATGGCAAAATCAGTTTTTAATTCCCTCATTTTTTCGAGTGCACATCAACCTTTCGGCCAAGCAACTTCTCGACCCTGAATTCCAAATCATGATGGGTAAAGAATTGGAATCCGAGGGTCTCCATCCCAACCAATTCTGTCTTGAAGTTTCTGAGAGATCATTGCACAACGAACTCAACGACACATTCCAAATTTTGACGAAGCTTCGAAATTTAGGCTTTCACTTAATGATCGACGACTTTGGACTTGGGCAGAATTCGTTAAATTACCTCGAAGATTTGCCGATCGAAGCACTGAAAATCGATCGTTCCCTGATCGAAAATCTGGGAATTAATCGTTGCGATTGCGTGATCGTTCGCATGGTGTGCGACTTAGCAGAAACACTCCATTTTGATACGGTTGCCGA
>JBCCSJ010000138.1:0-14245 GCA_039200505.1 Planctomycetota bacterium
ACGCTCCATCGCGATTCAGGGCTCCATATCGCGCCGCTGCGCGACGAACAACCGAGCAACGCTCCGAAGTATTGCCATTTCATAGGAAGAAAACGCATGACCGAAGGAAGTCCGCGCCGTTCGGCTAGTGTCGTGCAACGGGTTAATGGACGACAGAGTGTCGTAAAGCCGGGATGATAGCATGGAAATGTGCTTGCATCTAGAGAATCTGAAAGCCTAAGCATCATAGTTACAGCTTAATGGACCCTAAGGGGAAGGAGCGATTTCACTGCAAAAAGACAAGCCGGCGATTGTTCAGACCTTGGCACCGTAGTGAAATCACCTTTTGCAACCTTTCAAAACTTGACGGTACGTTCTCTAAAATGCCCATCCTAACCAGTAGAGGTCTGACTTTCCTCGGCAGTACGACACCAAAGCAATGTCGGGCTCTCAATGCCCATTTCCTGACCTTACGACTGCCCAGTATTTACCAGCAAGCAATGCGATCCGATTGGTATTAACCTTTTCGGTGGGTTGCGTCCCGGTAAATCTTTCTTTCGCTTGATTCACTCTTTCGGCGGTCCGTTTTCCGTCGGTTCGTTCTTCTAGCCACGCTGACTCAATCTGCGAACGATCAATCGCTCCACACGTTCAGTCGATTCGAAAATAAAGCTTCGGCGGATAAAATCCACGACCGACAATCAAGACCGACAATCAAGGCCAAGCCAGACAATTCAACCGCAACCCGAATTTTCTATGTCACTTAAATGGGTCGTCGTCTGCGCTTTGAGAATTGGAACCGCTCGAACTATTTCCAAACGGGTTGTCGTCACTTTTAGCTGGACCGCCAAACGGATCGTCACTATCGGAGCCCTTGCCTGATGGTCCGCCAAATGGGTTGTCGCCAGGATCGCTGGACCCGAATGGGTCGGACATATCCATTGCTTCTTTTTTCGAGTCGGTTTCTTGGGATTTCGTTGACACTGTCATTTCCCCCGGTCCAAACTCATCATTGCGATGAAAATAAGGGATTGGCCGTTGGCGCTCGCGGATACACTGGATCATGCCTTGGCGACTGGCAACGAAGATCCGATCGGTCTCAATATTCGGTAAAACGTTGGACACATCACCGAATTTGACGGAACTGAGTGTCGAGCCGTTGGCCTGTGAGATAACAATAAGTTGGCCAAATCGGTCCAGAACATAAAGGTTATCTTTGCTGGCTCCGAGAAATTTCTTGACGTTTTGCCGAGGTGCTTTCCAGCCCGCCGCCAGGAGTCCGGTTTTAGAATTAAACTTAAACATTTCGTTGTTTTCGTTAATCACAAAAACAAAACCCTGATGCACGACTGGCGATTCAGAAATGCTACGTCCTGTCGAAGCTTGCCAAAGCAAAGACCCCTGTTTCTCTTCCATTGCATATACAAATCCATCAAGCGAAGTCACGTAGAAAATGCCGTCGTCGTAAACCGGAGAGCAGACGATTCCGTCATCCGATCGAAGCTGGTAAGAAATCGCTTTGGTGTTGAATCGGCCTGCAATGCTAAAAACGCCACGCTGGTCGGGCCACGCGACAACGCGTTCGGTGATCAGAGGGCGAGAAGTCCCCTGCCCCATTACCACGAATGCAGTTGAGTTAACCCCTTTGTCTTCGATGCTAAATGCCTCCAGCCTGCCGTTAATCAGAGGCACGTAGACTCGTTCGTCAGATACCGCAGGCGAAGCTGCAACAGCATCTCGGCATCCAATCGACCACAGAACTTTACCTGTTTCAGATTCTAATAAATAGAGCGTTGAACCATTGATGGCGGCCACGTACTTGTCACTCGAACCGATCCCAATACTGGGTTGAGCGGCACTTCCAACTTTTGTGCTCCATCTGGTTTTGCCAGTGTCAGCGTCGATTGCTTTTACTAATGCGTCAGAAGTGAGCGTATAAATTGTCGTCATCGGGAGCGAGTATTGCTTGACGTCAATTTTAGGTTCTTTGACACCGTCGTTTTCCATTTCAGCGGCAAGGATTTCTTTCCGCATTTCGACATAGGCTACGGCTCCGTCGACTCCCATCGGTTCCCCAAAAGGGTTTAGTTTGTTTTGCGAAAAGGATTCCCGAAATGAGCCTGCTTCGATTGTGAAGTGAGTCGTCGGTTTGTTTTCGTTAACATTCAAATGCCAATCAACCAATTGCCCGCGAACGCCGATTCCGGTGTGCGTGAACCAATCAACCGTTAGCCCCGCACGATCGATGAAGGCGTTGGAAACGACATCGTCAGCAGAAACGCTACTGAGAGTAGCGGTCATGGTCGCCAGGACGACTGAGCAAAACAGGCAAATCGAGGATAACAATTTTGGCATGGGATGAACTCCGATAAGAATTTCCGTTGCCCTATTTTATCAGCCGAAAACGGAAAAACGCCCATGAATTTTTTTAGAGCCCAAACTGACCAAAAATCTCTCACTTCTGTCGGCGAATCGTCAAAATAACCGGAATTATCCTCGACTTAGGCATTTGATTTGAACGGTTTGCCGAGGCGTTTAACCGATCCAGGCTTTCTGACGGGGAAAATGCTGCTAATCAGAAATCGTGACTAGACCTTCAAAGGTCGTTTTTTTTACGATGCAAGCCGGAGTGTTTTCCAAGGATAGTGGTAGAAAATTCATGAATTTGCCCAACGGAGATCCGAATGAGTCGATCCTGGATCAGGTTCTTGGCTACCTGAATTTTTCCAACGGCAACCATGATGGTCGATTTTTTTCGAATCTGAATGCGATTTTTTCGCTGCAGGCCAGCAAAGATTCTGACCACGAAGGTTCCATTCCCCTTTACCAGACGGTATTGACCTGCCTTCGTCAAAGGCTGACTCAAATCACAGAATCGAATCCGGCATTTAAGGATTCGGAACAAGCCAAGCGAGCGATCGAAATTGCCGGGTCGCACCTGTTGCCATCCTATCTTGATTTCCACGCCGATCTTTTGTTTCACCAAGAAACCGACTGTATTTTTAATTCGTTTTTCTTGGGAAGAGCTTTTGAACGAGTCTTGGCCATCTTAAGGGACGAGAAAGACAATTCTGTTCTTTGCCAGATCGTTATCAAGCAATTGAATGACTTCGTGGGACATCGACCTGTTGCCGTTTTAGAAAACCAAAAAATGGAACCAGATCCGCACGAGTGGATTCGCCCGGTTCCCATTTATATTCAGGGGGCAGGATATTCGGAGGGAAAATACAAGACGGTAACTCAAAAGGCGTTGCAGCTGATTGAAAGCGTGGATCCTGCGATCCTAAGGGCGGCTAAATTTGACCCGAAACAACTTCAAGAATTGTCGTTCGATCCCCGGGCATTCGATTTCGATCATCCGATCAACCAACGCCCCAATCATCACTTTGGCCACTGGGATGCGCATTCGATTGATAATTCGGGATACTACTATCGGTTTATTGTCCACCAGGTAACATTGGATGCCCTGCTTGAGCGGGCCATCGAAGCTAAACAAGGTAGAGGCGAACTTCATACTGACGAAGCGATGCTCGAAGCCGCAGCCGTTTTGGCTGGGACGATATTAATGGCTTCCGGAATCTCGGGTGACGGTCCTGGTGCCTATGATTCCAATACGACGCTTAAAATTTTACTGCCAGTGATTGCATCTTACCGGGATCAATTTTATGAGAATTTGATTGAAAATATTCCTCCGAACCATCGCCAACGTTTATTGAAGGAATCGGAAATCAAGCATCAACCTTTCGGTGCTGTGCGTCAGGATCTGAATGCCAAGTTAGCTCAACGTCGCGCGAGTCAGTTGGTGAATTGCCGTCTTGCATCCATTTTTGCCAGAATGGGATATCCCGAAGCTGCCGAAGAACAATCGAAAATTGTCCCCGTCGCATCGGCGCGAATCAATTGTCAATTGGACTGTATTATTAGTTTGGCGGATCAGGCTTTAAAAGCGGAAGACCTGGACAGGGCGTCGCAATTTATCGATCAAGTGATGTCGCAAATTCGGAAAGGGATTCGCTGCGGAGCGATTGTCGATCCCTGGAATATTCTCGGGTTCGAGGCAAATTACAGCCTGTTTCCCGCGATCGTTAACACTGTGCGGGATCATCGCATTTACGATCTCGTTGATGTGATGGAGCGTATTTTTGCGTTTTGTTCCCAGCTTTGGAGTGAAGCGGCTGCCGTCGACCGGATCGACATGTGCAAATCGATTCGATCCAAGTTTCAGGATATCGTCCATTGGTGGAGAAAGTTTTCAGCCCACACCGTATCATCACTCGAAGCTGTCGATCCGGAAGATATTTTTCAGGCCGCCGAATTAGTGGCTCAAGCACTCAACCTTTGGCACAAAGGGGGAGCTGCCGCAGGCGACATCGAATTCTGGACAAGACATTCTGACTTGTTTGATTCTCCCAAAGCCTATTCGTTGGTCGTTGACGCTTTAATGCAGAGAGCGGACTATAAGACATCGATGGCGCTTCTGATTCGGTGGATTAGTCAGGCCGACAGCATCCCACTACAGCATGGTGATTCTTCTTTTCACGATCTCGTCTTCAGGTGGATCGCCGAGCAGACTAATTTACTGAAAAATCGGCGGCAGTCGCCCGACCAGATTTGGGAACGGATTCGAAAGTTTCATGACTATCTGGAAGCTAACTCGGAAGCGTATTGGGATGTTCCCCGATTTGATCTAACCAGTCGACGGAAAAAAAATCTTGGCGATAAAAATGAGAAATTGGATTCGCTCTTAGAAGATGATCTAGACGACGAAAAAAGTATTTACAGTGCTGCGTATGAGGAAGTCACTTATACGGATTCGACCGATGACGGAATGGAAAGTTCGATTTATGACGAAAGTCTATTTTCTAATGACGCACTCGAATATGAAGTGGCGAGATTGAGTGATCGACTTGAGTTTCTGGGGACGTTGGCAAGCTACTGGAAGATCGCAGCGACCGTCCCCTTGCCCGTCAATTCTCGTGAGTATGTGGACGAAGAGTTGAGGTCACTGCTTTGTAAAAGGCGCGAGATCATTTCAGGTTGGGTAAGGCAAGCCAATCACAACCGGTCAAGATTGTTGGATTTGCTGGATTCGATTAACAACTACCATCTTCGAGTCACTGGATCGGATCACGAATCATTGTTGCGTTACGATCAGCAAAGGCTGGCCAAAGATGGGTTGCTGGAACGAACAATCAGTACGTGCATCGAAACTGAAAATGCAGTGCGGGGACTTGCGGCTGTAATTTTAGCGGTAGACTATCTGGTCGAAGATCAATCTATCTTGGCGGGGAATTCTGAAACTTCACTGTATTCAGGTGAGCTCAATGGCAGTTTGCCTGTCGTCAGCGAGTACGCCTCGTTGTTGCTGAAGAGTGATCAACTTGCGATTCAACACTTTGAAAAATTAACGCTTTATTTAGCCGACCAACCGATCCTTTATGTTCCTTTATCAAAAGGTGGGGATCCGGCAGCGATTGTTCGCACTCGGGTCGTCCAAACGGCAATCCTTGATCTGTTGAGACGGCTGCCGCTGTTGGGATTATTCGTTGAAACCTATGAATTAACCAGTTTGGCGTTGGCCATGGAAAAGGGAAATCCGGTCGGTAGAGGAGCCGTCACGGAGTTTGACGAGATTTTTGAAGTTGCGTACACCTCTATGGTGCACGCCCTTGTGCGATCCACTGAAAGACTACGGGATCAACGACAGCAAGAAGGTCTATCAAAACAAGAGGTGAAAGAAGAATCCCAAACGGTTCTGTTCGAATGCGTTGAAATGTTGACCGAGTCGATGCTTATGATCTGGCTAGAGCATAGCAAAACGCTTCGTTTAAGTGTCGTTGAAAAAGTGCTTGAACCAGCTTCCTGGGAAAGGTTGGTTGGATTTATCAAAGAATACGGCGGTGGATTGTTCACTCAGCATTTTCTTCACGTCGGAAATATCCGGGCAATCCTGCATCAGGGAGTTGACAATTGGATGGAACAAGTCGAAGAGGATGCTCGAACTGCGGATTCTAGACTTTTTAGGGATTTAGGAGGAAGAATTTCTCGGCAGAAAGCGATCGCTGATTTGACCCTGGTCCTTGAAAGTGTGATTGAAAATTATAACGAATATCGTGACTATAATACGACGACTACTCAGTCCGATCGAGGTGAGTCGCTTTATATGTTGATCGACTTTCTTCGGCTGAGAACGCGTTACGATCGGGTTTGTTGGAATTTAAAGCCGGTCGTCTGGGCCCATAGAATATTGGTTAACGATCAAAAGAATGGAGTAGCGCGGATGTGGAGACGCTCACTCGTGGATCGGGTTGGACCAGAGTCTTTGAAGTATCTGGAACAGTTGGAAAAATTGCGATCCAAGTATTCCATGTTGATGGCTTCGGTGGGGCGTCGAATCGAAGGCCGGTTTGGGCATCAGATGCAAATAGATCGCCTCAAGGCACTCGTGAAACCGGCTATGAAAATTCCCCGAGACCGGAAGGCAAATCGTTCGTTCGATCTGCTCAAACACGAAGCACAAACGTTTTCCCGCACAACGATGGGTGTCGGAATCGACTTGCCGGCCTGGTTGGCCGACTTAGAAAACGAAGTGGAGCAATTTTTACTCCCTCAAAGGCTGCGTGACCCGGCGCAGAAACTTCGGGAACTGGAACCAGATCCGATTCCGATTGCCCTTCTGAAAGAAGAGCTTGAAAAAATGCCGGGACGTTCGGGATAAAGACGCCATCAAACGCGACCTTGGCACTATTGATGACGGCTTTAACCATAAAAACCTTAACGGCTTAACCGACAAACTGATAAATTTTATCGCCGCCTAAAATCACGTGGCCATCGTCGAAGATTCGTCGAGGAATTTTGAACTCGTGGATCCTGGACAATGACTGTTGCACGGGGAGTTTGAGATAGAGGCTCAGTGGGGGCACGGGCAGACGAATAAACAGGCGGCTGAGATTGGGCATTCAGGCTAACGGCGACGTTTGTTTTTGTGGTCGGACCCTCTGTTGGTGAACCTGCAATGATGGAATCAGCCATGTCCATTGGTGGCTCGTCAAAGATAGGTTTCTTTTGAATTGGCAGCGCCGGCAAGACTTGCGGCAAAGCGTGTTTGGCAACAGCCGGTTGAATCATCATTCTCTGTTTCAAATCATTTTCTAATTTCTGCATGGTTTTATCGGAGATCTGCGAGCGATCCAATCCTATCTCTGCAATCGCTTCCGAGACTGCCTCCTGAACCATTTCGTCTAGAGCTTTCTTGGCGGCGTTCTTGAATGCTAACTTTAATGATTCCGAATTGGAAACGAGAGCTTTCGAACGAGAAGGCGTCTCGTTCATAGCAGTTTCTTTCACCCCAATCTTTTGTTGCGACGAAGCGGCTTCTTGGGGTGGAACGAAGGATGCAAACGAGTCTTCCAAATTTGAGTTGCCTTCATTGATCGCCGATTCAGCTTCCTTTGGCTGGGGTTTAGTGGAAGCTTGGATAGGAATGAGTAACAGCGGATTTTGAAACTTTGATGAAGGAATTTGGCTGGCAGAGCGATGCAATGAAAATGGCCGAGCTGATTTTAAGTTTGTATCAACAGCAATGCGTCTGGCTGCGGTTGCACCGGTCGTCGGATTGGTGTTTTTTGCACCTTGTCGGGGGGATTCGGCCACAGCGTCGTTGGAATCATCGCTTGCCAAGTACGTGTCGTTGAGGTTTAGAGAAACTCCAGTTGACGCAATTTCAGGTTCAGAAGGCTTGGAAGCCTTGGCCTGAGGCGGTAGTTCCCATGGTTGAATCGACATCCCGTGCACTTTTGAAACCGCCGGTGAACGCCATGATGGATCGACTCCCGGATTGTCTGTTTTGATGTGTTGACCACCTACGTTAAGAAATCGACCCTCGGCTAGATTTGTCGTTTTGGAGGAGGTGAGGGAAGTCCGTGGAAGTCTTTTGGCAGCCGAAATTGGCTGATCCAAAGACGATCTGACAGGCGTTTGAGCCAGCGTCGGACTGCAAAATCCGAAAACAGTAGCAAGGCAAACGAAAACTTTCGATTGAATCGACTTCATTTCGCAGAATTCCAGACGGGGTTTGAACTTAAAGGATCTCTCTATTTGTTTGTCGGAAGAGAACCATTAAACCTTGAAATTCGTATAAACTGCAAAGTCGGTGGTTGATCCGATCCTGCTAGCAGATTCGAGATTTCGAGCAGGGTGTCGATCCATTTTGGAATGGATTGAATCCTAAGTTGAGAGTTCCCGAAATTAAGTGATGGAGTCGATTCTCATCCGGAAGCGATTTTATTGAATGCTAGATCGGGCTGGCGAGGAATTAAAGTTAGTGCTTGCGAAGGTCTTTTCGAGCCAACTTTGGGATTTTTAATTGGTTGGGAGAATATCTTTTTTGTTTCGAAATGACGCCTTCGTCGCGATGCTTTTCTCAACATGCGAAAACAAAAATACGTAAGTCCTGATGCGTTGGAGCGTCGAAAACGCATGGGTAAGGAACTTTTTTCCTGCTAAGTTAGATTCAAACAAGTTTAGGGAATTGAATCGAATATGACTGCAAAACCAGTTTTTTTACTAAGTCTTGTGTTGATGCTGGGAGGCCTTTTTTCAGGCTCGGCCCTGGCTCAACCTTCGGGGCTGGAAGTGACTCAAGTCAGTTTCTCGGGAGAGTTCCGAATCAAGGAAGGGACTCGTCAGGGAGTATTGAGTCTGACTGCCGACATCCAGGATGGGTGGCATGTGTTTTCGATCACTCAGCCACCTGGGGGACCCGTAAAGTCACAAATCGATGTCGAGGATTCGCCAGATTTTTGGCTGATTGGCAATTTCCATCCCAACCACGAACCACACCTGGTGACGTACGAGTACATAGAAGTCGCATCGGAAGAACATGAAGGAAGTGTGACTTGGTCAGTTCCGTTTGAAATGCCAGATGATGTCGACGAACAGGGGCTTGAGATTAGGATGATTTATTCAGGGCAAACCTGTGAAACAGATGGATCCTGTCTGCCAATTGACGATGTCGAAGTGGTCGCCGAATTTGCTGGCTACGATGCTAATCTAGTAATCAACGAAGAGGTGATTGTTGAATCGTCGGGTGAAGTCGTTGCCGCCGAGAAAAAGTCGGAAGAAGGTATCATTCCGGATGATCCGGAATTGGTCGCTCAGATGGCAGAACTGTACGACGTTGATGAGAAGATTCAGTATCTCAATTACAACGAGATGGATTACAATCCGATCGGCAGCGGTGGCACCAGTTCGGCCAGCAATACGACATTTTGGACGGGGATGATTGGAGCGTTTCTTGGTGGAATGCTGCTCAACCTGATGCCCTGTGTGTTTCCTGTTCTGGGCCTTAAAGTGATGGGCTTTGTTATGCAGTCGGGTAACGAAGCCAGCAAAATCCGGATGCATGGGCTGGCATTCACTCTTGGTTTGGTGGTTTCCATGTGGATTCTCGGTGGGACCCTGATGATTCTGCGTTACGGTCTTGGCCAGGGAATCAACTGGGGCGACCAGATGGGCAATCCCTATTTTGTTGGAGCCATGATTGTCTTGCTGTTCATGCTTGGTTTGAATATGGCGGGTGTTTTTGAAATCGGTACGTCGATGACAAGCCTGGGTGGCGGAGGCCAACAAAAAGGATATTCGGGATCATTTTTCTCAGGAATTCTAACGACTCTGATCGCAACGCCCTGTTCTGGCCCGTTTTTGGGTGTTGCGATGAGTTATACGTTGGCCCAGCCGATCGCGATTGCGATGGTTCTGTTCACAATTTTCGCCCTGGGAATCGCGATGCCCTATTTGGTGATGTCGTTTTTCCCAATTTTGATCAAGATGCTGCCCAAACCTGGTCCTTGGATGGATACTTTTAAGGTGCTGATGGCGTTTGCACTGTTCGGGACGGTTGCTTTCTTTATGAAAGTTTTTGGTTCCCAAACCGGAGCCGAAGGATTGTCATGGATGGTCATTGCTTTAGTTATTTTCGGGCTGGCGGCTTATTGTTATGGCAAGTGGGGAATTCCAGAAGTTAAAAATGGTAATAAAAGGATTGCGTTCGGATACGCGTTGCCAATACTGATCTTTGGAACAGGATTTTATTTGTACTTTGATGCTGCCGGATATCAGCCGCCTCAACTTGGAAGCAAGTCGGATCGCTACGGTTTGCCATGGCAGGAATGGAACCCTGGAAAAATCAAACATTCGTTGGCCAATAATGGGCAGATCATTTGGGTCGATTACACAGCCGATTGGTGACTGACGTGCAAAGTAAACGAGAGGCGTGTCTTCTCAAATGCAAAAGTTCGAAAGAAGCTTGAAGAATTGAATGTCGAATTAGTCGTAGTGGACAATACTCTCCGCGAAGAGAGGGTTGCTCGCGATTTACAAAGAGCGGACCGTTCTCTGATTCCTGTAAATTTGATCTATCCGCCTAACTATCCTGAAGAGCCCGCAATTTTGTTGGAAGAGCTTATCTCCGCCAACGATGCGTTAAAAGTTTTGGATCGTATGGAAAAAATTCAGGAAATGCATTCGGCGAAACCACAGCCATAGAATGATGGCCTGAGTTGAAGTTAGAAAGCTGTCGATTTACTTTGTCCCGCTTGTTAGGCGGGACATCTTTTACGGATACGAAAAAGAAGCTTCAATCTTCTTGGGTTCGTGCGACGGCTATCTGCAGGGGAACCCAAAGGGTCTCTTAATCAACCTATATAGCGGTGACGGACAGGGATTTAGGTGACACTATTTTCTCGTCGGTGAAGTTTGATGAGTTGGTTACCCGTTCAGGCACCGACAGATTCATGGGTCGGGCACTGATAAGAATGCCCGACTTATCACTGACTTTGCCTTTGGCGGCGAGGCTACCTTGATCCAATCGCTAGGGTTATATGTTCCAACCCCAGTTAATGATGGCCAAAACAATTGGAATACTCTTAGACTTTTTCCCAACTTCGAGACTGGCCGCTTTTTAGAACAGCGTCGCAAACCTTTTGGGTTTCAAGTGCATCACGAAACGTCGGACCTGCAGGTTTGCCTGTTTCGAGCCCTTTGATAAAGTCGGCTACTTGATGGACGAAAGTGTGTTCGTAACCGATGTTCAAACCGGGCACCCACCAGTTGCCCATGTAGGGATGGTCGCCATCTGAGATATGGATGCTTCTCCAGCCCCGCATCGGACCGTCGATTCGATGGTCAAAATACTCAAGGCGATGAAGGTCATGCAAATCCCATTTCAAAGAGGCATGTTCGCCGTTAACTTCAAAAGTGTAAAGCGATTTGTGTCCACGGGCATAACGAGTCGATTCAAAAAGCCCAAGGGATCCATTTTCAAATCGGCATAAAAACGCACAGGCGTCGTCGATGTTTACCGCTTGTTTTTCGCCCGTTTCCGTATGCATTCGTTCTTTGATAAAGGTTTCCGTCATCGCGGTGACCTCACCAATACCACCGTTGAGCCAGATCGCGGTATCGATGCAGTGAGCCAACAGGTCACCGGTCACTCCTGAACCAGCCGCAGCAGAGTCAAGCCGCCAGAGCGCCGCGCCGCCCTGAGGAAGATCTTCGGAGATGGTCCAGTCCTGCAAAAAATTGGCTCGGTAGTGGAAAATTCGGCCCAAGTTGCCTGAATCGATGATGTTTTTGGCATGAGTCACCGCCGGTACACGTCGATAGTTGTACCAAACCATATTGGGCACTCCGGCTGCTTCGACGGCCTGAGTCATTTCCTCCCCTTCGGCCACATTCATCGCAATCGGTTTTTCACAAAGAATCATTTTGCCTGCTTTGGCAGCCGCCAACGCGATTTCCCGGTGAAGATTGTTGGGCACGCAAATGTCGACAGCGTCGATATCGTCGCGTTCGATCAATTTTTGCCAGTCGGTTTCGATCGATTCGTATCCCCAATTATCGGCGAATGCTTGGACTTTTTCTACGTCGCGTGCGCAGATAGCCTTGAGAACCGGTTGGTGTTCTAATTCGAAAAAATTACCGACGGTAGCGTAGGCATTGGTATGTGCCTTGCCCATGAATCCGTAGCCAATCATTCCGATGTTAAGTGGTTTTTTGGTGCTCATTATTTAGTCGAAGCCGTGTGGTAAGAGGTTTGGATAAAGCGGTCATCGTAGGATCGAGTTCGAAATTTTCGTACTCGAACCCCTAGCTGTGTGACCAAGCAAAATTGAAAAAGTCGATCAGACCGCTGATTGCACTTGGACCATTGTGTCCAAAATTGTATTCCAAGTCGATTGCTGCTCTAAAACGGAATTGGAGAACATACAGCCATCCCAACAGATATGTTGGATTCCACGATCTTCTGCCCCTTCAAGCCATAGTTTGGAACATTCGACGATATCGAGTTTTCCATTCGGGTCATCCGCCTGACAATGCTTGCCAGTTTTGTCGTGAGCTCCGGCCCCATGAACGGTCCCGTCATTTTGGGCGACATGGAAATCGATGGTCCAGGGACGTAACTTGGACACCATTTCTTTATAAGCTGGCCAAAATTCTTCTTCGGTATGGTCAGGATTGATGAGAGCGTCTTCGGGAGCATTGAAACCAAGCATAAACGTATAGGAATGCGCCAAGTCGGCCTGAAATCCGAGTGATTCCGGCATGCCAACTTCTTCGAGCAATATCAACATTTGCTTCCATGAGTGCATGCCTGCCCAGCAAATTTCGCCTTCTGCGGCTAACTTTTCGCCGTGATCTGCCGCAATTTTTGCCGCCTGCTTAAATGTATTGGCAATTTTTCGCGTGTTGGCATCTGGATCTTCTCGCCATTTGTCGAGCCCGAACTCCGCCGAATCGATCCGAATCACTCCGTATTTTCGAACGCCATGTCCGTTAAAAACTTGAGCGATGTGACACGCTTTGCGGACGGCCGTTAGAAACTTGTCGGTCGATGCTTTGTCGCCCATCGCGCTGTCACCAACTGTTCCCGGCCAAACCGGTGCCACCAAGCTGCCTACCGACAGGCCCTTGCTTTGAATTAAATCAGCGATTTCTTTCAACTGGTCGTCGGACGAGTCGGGATCGGTATGAGGCAAAAATAAAAAATAGTCAACGCCATCGAACTTTTGCCCATTCACTTCCGATGCTTCGGTCATGTCGAGCATTGTTTCGAGACTGATCGGAGGTTCTTGTCCCTCGTCATTTCCCTTACCGACAAGACCGGGCCACATTGCGTTGTGAAGTTTAAAATTACTCATTAAGGTTCCTGGTATTATGGTGATTTGTTTGTGATCAGACCGTTGGGTTTTATAAGTTCTAGGCTGATAACCTTAGTACTCGCGAAACATTTATTTACCGGCTTGCTTAGTGAATTACCCACAAAAATCGAATTTTCAGTGACGCTAGCCGGTAACTTAATTCATGGCGAGTCCTAGGCTTGATTCAGGTTTCGGTAGTCTCCAACGGCTGGAAGTTCGTTCCATACATTAGGTCCGAAATAACGCAGCCCAACCAGAGGGTCGACACCGGTATTCACAATTTCGACGCCCTGGGTGGCCGCTTCGTGAGAAATAAAGACTTCGTCATTGGTCATTTCTCCGTACCGAATGATGACCGGAGTTTGCAGTTCTAAAGATCCGATCGTTCCTTTCCCCTGAACGGTAATCCAACCACTGGCTCCTCGATCCGTCAAAGTCATTTTTACGCCCGGTTGAATCGTCAATTCCCTCGCCGTAAAAAGCTGTTGACCATCCACGGTGCCGTAGACAATCCATTGGTCGATCCAGCCGTCTCCTTTTGCGGCGACGATGGGTTCAAGGTAGTTGTTATCCTTGAAGTTGGGATCGACGTTCTTATCCCAGTCTAACTGACCGATGATGAAATCCAGATCGTCATGTTTTTCGGGCGGCATGTCTTTGACCAAAAGTGACCATGGAACATAGCGGCCTTCGACAATGTTTTGGAACATTCCAAATACGTCACTCCCCCATTGGGGTTCATAGGTGCAAAGCGAGCCGGGGGCATGCAGGACCCCGGGAGGAATCAACCAACCGGTTCCTCGCTTTAAGCGGTAAGCTTTGGATAGATCGAGGATTCCGTTTTCACCTTTGTGCCAATTTGCGAGGCACTTTTTAAGATCGTATTTCGTCGTCCCCGGTTCAAATCCCATGAACGTGTACGGAAAATTATTGTCGCAGTTGTTGTACTGCGGCGGGAAGTAATAGCTTTCTGGTTTCCCTTCTTGGCCAACCAACGCGGCATCGGATGCACTTTGATGCATATGATGAGGGATCGGACCCATGTTGTCGAAAAACTTTGAGTAGAC
>JBCCSJ010000139.1:0-14232 GCA_039200505.1 Planctomycetota bacterium
CGCCTCCCATGAATGCTGCGTCCGCCTTTCCATCGGCGATTTGATCCTGTGCCGAAATGTAATTTCCGTTTAAGGCATCCCCAAGATCTTCGTAGGTTAAGCCGTGAACTTTCAAAAGCGGTTTTAAAAAGTAGTCAAAACCGGCTCCCGACGGCCCCATGACAACTCGTTTGCCTTTCATATCTGCCATCGTTTTAATTCCGGTCGCTTTCGTGGTCACGAAAATCCCAACATTCGGAGCAATGGTGGCAACGGCCCGGACGTTGTGTGGTTTTTCCCATCCCCCTTCGCCTCGAGTTGCAAAATAGGCGATAGCCGCGTTGGCCATTCCAAATTCGATTTCGCCTGCTTCAAGTTTGCGAATGTTTTCTTGAGTTCCTTTAGTTCCTTCAGGCGCGACGCTCCAGTTTAATTCACCTTTGTTGGCCTCGACGACCCCGGCAATCGCATTGCCTACCGGCGCAAAGGCACCGCCCTGCGGAGCAGTACCGACCGAAAGAAACTGTTTGGCTCCCGTATCACCAGACGTGCTGGATGCTCCATCGCCCGATTTAGAACCCTCAGTGTTCGATGAATAGTCACACCCCGAAAAATGAATCATCAAGGTCAAGGCAACAAAGCAGATAACTGGCTTCCATAGATGACTGGAAAAACGAGTAGAGGGATTATTCATTTGAGATCCGCAGACTGGTCGATTTCGTAAAACGGTATCGTAACACGCTACCTAAATGGTCTCCACAGTCGCGATGTGGGATTCGGAAGAATTCCTAGCGGTCAGTGCCTGACAAAACCTTGTATCCCATTAGTCGTGCGCGGACAGGTCGTGTCTTACACGCTTAACACCTCTTCAAGATGACTGATTTTACCGAACCAAAATCTACGGAGCTTCTGAAGACCCCCGAAACGAATTACGAATTCGGGTCAAGTTGTTTTATCTCGATTTTGCGAAACTGGGTTGGATGACTTTCAGATTGGATCGAGATCGTCCCTTCGCTGATCAAAAGATTACCGTCCTTGATCAAGTCTCTCATCAGTTGAGGATCACCGCTGTATGAGCATTTTTTCTTTTTGGCATCCCGTGCGTCGTATTGAGGTTCGGTGTATTCAAGAACAACGTTTCCGTCGATCTTGTGCCGAATCATTTTGCTACCACGAACTTCGATTTCGCAGGTAACCCATTGATCGCCGGGATATTTTTCAGATTTACTGGAAACGCAATGGGGTTGGAATAGGTTGCCATTCATTACAACATTGGTTCCCGGCGTGCAAAGGTTGAGAGTTGTGCGGTTGTTTTCTCCTCCCAGCAATTGAACTTCGATGGAAATGGGGAATTTTTGGTCGATCTCCATCCGAGCGGGGTCCTGTCCATGGATCATCAGCCCATTATTTCGAAATGCCCAACCAGGGCCGTTGGCAATCTGGTCGCCGATGAATCGGTATTCGACTCTTAGGATGTAATGAGAAAACGTGTCTTTGTAAAACAAGTGGCCAAATTTATCGAACAGAGGTTTTTGAGATCCGTCCTGGGAAAGCAGATCTTCAGGTTTGTATTGGTCGTACGAAACTGTCAAGTTTCCGTCGACCACCCGAAAAGTATCTCCGTAATTGTCGCCAAGTTGGTGACCGACGATCTTGGGAGTCCATCCAGTTAAGTCTTTGCCGTTGAAAAGCTGAATCCATTCTTCGGTGGTGTTCCCTGAATTTTCACTGATGAGGGGCTGATCAGTACCCCCGGTGATACCGGATTTCGAAATCAAGTTGTTTTGCTGGGCCGTCGCAGAATCAGTGAGCAGGCTAAAACCGGCAATCATGGCAGTAGCGATCAAACAGCAGCATCGTTGTGGAAATCTTGTTCGCATAATGGTCTCTTGGCAGATGGGGTCAAACTCGGATTATATCGAGAAAAATAAGCAAGAAATGCTTCCAGCGACAAAAAATAATGCCTTGCGGAAAAGATGCCGATTTGCATAATATTTGGATTACGGCAGGTTGGTTCAGTACCTGTCTAATTTTGTCGGATAACGTTCAGAATCGTGTGTGAGGCATTCCATTGGCTAAATTTCGTAAAAAGCCGAATCGACGAAAATCAAAAACGAAAACAAGAACGGTTCGAAAAGACCCGTTGTTTGTCGACGGTGAACGCCCTCGCCCAATGTATGTCGATTACAAAGATGTCGATTTACTGAAAAAGCTCGTCAATCGTCACGGCAGAATCGTTGGCCGACGAAAAACAGGTTGTACTGCGATCAGCCAGCATGCCGTCACCGAATCAATCAAGCGTGCTCGATTTATGGCCCTTCTGCCATTCAAAGCTGACTAGATCCAGCAGATACGAATTTTATTCGCCTGGCTAGTTAAAAAATACACAACAGCTCGCTGATTTGGCGAGCTTTTTTTGTTGTCTCAAGGGAATTCGAAACCGCTAGGCGATCGCTGCCTAAGCATCTATTGAGAATCGGCCTGTGACAAATTCACGTTTGAAAGTCTCTATTTTCCCGGGTTAGATTGCAGGCAGCATTTTACCGATCGAACCATACGCAATTATCATGTCGGAAATTTTTCAATCGAGTAGGCGGGTCGAGTTTCGGGATACCGACATGGCCGGCATTGTTCACTTCTCCAATTTTTTCGCTTACATGGAGCAAGTGGAACACGAGTTTTTGCGGAGTCTCGGATTGGGTGTCATCATGGAGATGGATGGCAAGAAAATCAGCTTCCCCAGAGTCCACGCCGAATGCAACTATCGCAAGGCAATTAAGTTTGAGCAGATCATTGATGTTCAGTTAACGGTCCAGAAAATCGGAACCAAAAGTTTGACCTACGCGGTCAAGTTTTCTCTCGACGGTTCACCCATTGCTGATGGATCCATTACAGCGGTTTGCTGTGAATTTGATCATGGTCCCCGTCCTGTCTCGATGCCAATCCCCTCAGCGTTTGTCGACAAAGTAAAACCCTATCTCGAATCGAATTAATGTCGTCGTATCTTCAGAATTTAACGATTCGTTTAGCCAAAGGGATTGGCCGTCTTTCGGAAGAAACACGCCAAAAACACACTCGTTATTTTTTGAGTGCCCAAAGAGAGGATGGTGGATTTGGGGGACGGGAAGGTGGCAGTGACCTCTACTATACGACGTTTGCTATGCGAGGGCTTTCGATTCTTGGCGAACTGTACGGAGGGGTTGCGGATAAAGTCGAAGCCTACTTAAAACCGCAGTTGGCATCAGACCAGACCATCGTCGATTTCTTTTCACTTTTCTACGCGGGTAATCTTTTAAAGGTCTCATCGGGTAAGGATATTTTTGTCGACGCGGATCCACTGTGGCCCGATCAGGTTGCTGAGTTTCTTGAAAAACTCAAACGAGATGATGGTGGATATGCGAAAGCCCCTGAAGGAAATGCGGGCAGTACTTACCACACTTTTTTGGTGATGTTGGTGTACGAATTGATCCAACGTTCAATCCCCGATTCAGACGGTATTTTACGATTCCTCGAATCCCGTCGAGATGAAGAAGGTGGATGGCACGAAATACGGGTCAGCAAACGACCGGGAACCAATCCCACAGCCGCTGCGGTTGCTAGTCTGCTGATTCTTGATGCTGTCAATGAAGCAGAAGATCCTGAGCTTGTCGCAACGACGCTTGATTTTTTGGTAGAGATGCAAACCGATGAAGGTGGACTTCGGGCCAACACCCGGATCCCGATCGCTGATCTTTTAAGTAGTTTTACCGGCGGACTCACGCTTGTCGACCTACAGGCATTTGATGAGATAGACATCGAAGCGTATCGCCAATTTGTTGCTGCTATGGAACGATCCGAAGGTGGATTTCAGGCGGCCGCTTGGGACGACGCGCATGACGTCGAGTACTCGTTCTACGGTTTGGGATGCCTCGCGCTTCTCGAAAATCATTGACAGGGTACCCGACGCAGGGCTTTAGGTTGGTATCATAAGGGCCTTCGTAGCGATTGTCCTTCAAGTTTGGATCAACGATGCCGGATTTTTACGCCCAAAATATTGTTAAAGAATTTGAAACGCCTGGTGAGCCTCTTCGAATTCTCGACGACGTCAATCTTGAATTGGATCAAGGTCAAAATGTCGCCATCATCGGACCTAGCGGCAGTGGCAAAAGCACATTCTTACACATCGCCGGTACCCTTGATCAGGCTACTTCAGGTAAAGTCCTGTTAATGGAACAAGATCTAGCTGTTTTAGAAGGGCAAGATCTGGCTCATTTTCGAAACGAAAACGTTGGGTTCATTTTTCAGGAACACCACCTTCTTCCTCAACTGTCGGCTTTGGAAAATGTTCTCATTCCGGCGGCAGCACAGGGAAAATCCAGCGATGCGGCGTACCAAAGAGCCAAGGATCTACTTTCAAGAGTCGGTTTGCAGGAACGCATGACCCATCGCCCCGGTGCACTATCAGGTGGGGAACGTCAGCGAGTGGCGATTGCACGGGCTTTGATTCAGTCGCCCAAACTTTTGCTGGCGGACGAGCCTACCGGATCGCTCGATCAAACCAATGCCGAAAATGTTGGCAAACTACTTTTGGATCTTCAACAGGAAGAACAATCGATCCTGATTTGTGTTACCCATAGCGCTGAACTGGCCAGTCGATTCCAAAAACAGGTTCGGCTTGACAATGGCAAATTTGTGTAAGTGGAGACTACCATGAAAACGTTTTCAATTGCCGTTTCAGGATTGAAACACTATTTCCGCAGCAATCTAATAATTGCATTAGGGGTCGCGGCTGCGACCGCGGTTTTGACAGGCGCGCTGATTGTCGGGGACAGCATGCGTCATAGCCTCAAAGAGCTTACGTTGAAACGGCTCGGCAAAATCGATTCGATGCTGATCACGCAAGGTTTCTTTCGAGAAAAATTGGGCGAAGAAATCAAGGCGGCTTCTACGTTTCAGGATTCATACGAACAAGCAATTCCGGGAATCTTTTTCCCAGGCGGAACTGTCGAATCATCGGTCAATCAAAACGTCGTTCGGGCTGGACGCGTGAATGTGCTTGGTATTCGGGATGCATTTTGGGAATTGGATTCAGGAGTGCTGCCGGCGATAAAAAACCTAGAAGGGGATGTTGCCGTCATCAACCAGGCATTGGCCGATGATTTGGGAATAGACCAAAAGGATGTCGATTCGGCGGCCGCCAAAGTAACCATTCGAATTCCAAAAAAATCGAGACTGCCTTCGGAAACGGCACTCGGTAAAAAAACAGGGCTGATCGATAGTCTGATTGATTTTGAAGTGATTCAGATTGTGCCCAATGAAGGCCTCGCTCGATTCAGTCTGTTCCCATCGCAGTCCGACTCGATGAACATTTTTATTCCGATCGAAGCTCTTCAGGATAAATTGGGACGTTCGATTCTTAAGCATAAAACCGATCCTGAACAAGCCAACGTTTTGTTTTTAAGTGGGAAGCAAGGGAAGTTAGCCAGCGAAGCTACCGAAACCGAGTTGCGTTCTGAAATCAGACCAACGCTGGAGGACTACGGCTTGTCACTGAAACGAGTCACGCTCAAATTCGATGGTAGCTCAGTTTCAGGTTCAGATTCTAATTCCCAATCAAATGACCAATCGGATGCCAATACGGAGTCGGATTCGGCATCTCGCACGCAAACCATTTTTGATTACTGGAGTCTGTCATCGGATCAAATGTTGCTTACCGAAGAGGCAGTTGATTCAATCCGTAAAGCGTTTCCAGATGCCAAACCGTTGATGACTTATCTGGCTAACGACATCAAAATCGCTGACAAGGAATCGGGAATACCATTTTCTATGGTGACTGGAGTTAAATTCGATGCGGCCTGCCAATTGCAATCCTTGCAGGGCCAAGAAATCCCTCCATTGTCCGACGGCGAGATTGTAATCAACCAATGGGCCGCTGAAGACTTAAACGCCAAAGTGGGAGACGAAATCGAAGTCAGCTACTTTCTTCCCGAACAAACTCATGGGGATCAAACTGAGGGGCAAACGAAGTTTGAGTTAGTGGGGATCGCCAGATTGACCGAGCCTGCTCAACCGTTTGTTGCACCACGTCGGGGTCCTCTCAGGCCTCCTGTTTTTGATGAACGACCCACCGTTGCCAACGACTACAATTTTACGCCTGACGTTCCAGGCGTCACCGATGCCCAATCGGTGCAAAACTGGGATTTGCCGTTTCAAACGGCTGATAAAATCCGACCGCAGGACGATGATTACTGGGCTTTTCACCGTACCACACCCAAAGCGTTTGTCTCTTTGGGGGTCGCACAAAAACTTTGGGCCAGTCGGTTCGGAAGAACGACAAGCTTTCGGATCCCTGTTGAATCAGGCTCAAAAGAAGAGATCTCGGCTAAACTGCTCAACCAGTTCGCCAGCGACGAAGCGAGTCTGGACATGCATTTGGTGGGCATCAAACGCCGAGGTCTGCAGGCTTCTTCTGGGTCGACCCCCTTCGATGTCCTTTTTTTGGCTTTAAGCATGTTTGTGATCGGATCTGCTTTGATTCTTGTATCCCTATTGTTTCGTCTCGCCCTTCAACAGAGAGCGGATGAAGTGGGCATTTTGAAAGCAACGGGATACGAGCATCGCGAAATTCGGAAACTATGGCTTACTGAGATGGGGTTCGTTTGTTGTCTTGGAGCAGTTTTGGGGATCGGATTGGGAATCGGGTATGCGGGATTGATGATTCAGGGGCTAACAACTTGGTGGGTCGGAGCGATTGCAAGGCCTTTTTTGGAAATGCATTTGTCGATTTGGAGCCTGTTGGGCGGATTGTTCAGTGGGGCTCTCATTTGTGTATTGACGATTGGTTGGTGTTTGCGAGCCCTTAAATCCAAACCTGTTCGGCAACTATTACAGGGTGAAATCGAAGAGGCCGCCAAGATCGTGACTCGCAAGCAATTTGGAAAAATTTTGATTTCGATCGCGTTGTTGCTGGTAGCGGTCGGGCTGGCTTATTTCGCTACGACGTTGGCCGGCGAAGCTCAGGCTGGGGCCTTTATGGGGGCTGGATTCCTGGTGTTGGCTGCTTTGCTAACGGTAGCCTACACCTGGCTAGCTGAAAAACCTCACGTCGCCCCGCAACTGTCAATTGATACCCATTGGTTGGCTTTGATGAGTGCCCGCAGGAATCCGCTTCGAAGTACCCTGACCATTGGTTTGGTGTCGGTCGCGGTTTTCTTGATCGTGGCGGTGAGTGCCTTCCGACTATCTCCTTCTCGATTAGGCACAGGAGGATTTGAAACAGTCGGAATCAGTAGTCAACCTGTGTTTGAGGATTTAGGCATTCCCGCTGGTCAACAGGCAGCACTGGGGCAAGAACTTAGTCCCGAGACAGAAATTTACAGCTTTCGATATAAGTCGGGCGAAGATGCCAGTTGCAACAATCTTTATCAATCGACTCAACCGCAAGTATTAGGCCTCTCGTCTCGATTTATTCACTCGTTTGATCGGTCGGTCGATTCTGATCAAGAACCGCATCAATTTGGCTGGGGGGGATCGGTTGGAGGAGGCCCGGATATTCAGGAAAATCCATGGCTGTTGTTGGATGAAGGGCCGCATGCAGGAACCAAAGATGATCCAATTCCGGTGATCATTGACAAAAATACAGCCAACTATTCGTTAAAAATTTACCTGCCGGGAACCGTACGAGAAGTTGTCTACGATTCAGGCGAAAGATTCTACTTCAAAGCGGTGGGATTTCTTGCCAATACGATTCTGCAAGGCAGTCTTTTGATGTCCGAAGAAGATTTTAAAGTCGCATTTCCATGGACGCCAGGGTACCAGTATTTTCTGGTAAGAGATTTTGCGGACGAACAGGTGAATCTGGAAGATCGGTTGGGAGACCAAGGATACGACGCTCGATCAGCGACCGAAATTTTGTCGAATTTCATGGCGGTGCAAAATACCTATCTCAGTACTTTTCAGACGTTGGGTGCCCTTGGACTTTTGCTGGGCACGTTCGGTCTGGCAGCGGTCCAGTTGCGAAGCGTGTTTGAACGTCGGAAAGAATTGGGGTTAATGCGAGCGGTGGGGTATTCGCAACATAGCCTGGCCCGATTAGTGCTGTTGGAGAATGTCTGGTTGCTTATCGCCGGCGTCGCGATTGGACTACTTTCGGCTTTTTGCACAACGATTCCCCACACTTTGACAGGATCGGTGTCGGTACCCTGGGCGAGCTTAGCCGGGATGTTTGTAGTGATCGTTTTGATAGGAATGTTGGCTGCCTGGCTGGCGTCAAGAAGTTTGGCCCGGATGCCGCTGTTAGAATCGCTTCGAGTTTGATGTCAGTACGGTCGAGGATTTTCAATTTAAGTAAACCCAAATGTTATGGGTCATCGAAAAACCCAGCCGTATTAATGCTGGGCACAAAAAAGGTGTTTCAATTTTGTAATGGCTGGAGGCTGACTAGCGTTCAATCGGTTGGTTTTTGGTCAGCATTTTGTCGAAAAACATTGCGACCTGTCGTTGGATGTTGTACTTGAATCGAACCGTGGCTAACGCCAAAACGGCTAATGAATCGAACCGTGGTTAACACTAAAACGGCTAATGAATCGAACCGTGGCTAACACTAAAAGGGCTAATGGACCTAACCGTGGTTGTGGTCAAAACGGCTGATGAAATTACAAAATATCAGCCGCAGGCCGTTAGGCCCGGTTTCGTTCTTTGATTCATGAAATTCATGACTAACAGCATTTGCCAGTGATTTAGGTTCTAAGCCTGTGACGTTAAACCGCGGCGCTGTTCCGTCGGGAGCTAGGGCTCAATCGGTTGGTTCTTGGTCGGCATTTTGTCGAAAAACATTGCGACCTGTCGTTGGGTTCTGTAATTGAATCGAACCGCGGCTAACGCCAAAACGGCTAATGGAACTAACCGTGGTTGTCGCCAAAACGGCCGATGAAACTTACTGAATCGAACCGCTGCGAATGCCAGTCCAGAATTCTGTGAGATCGTGCCGTTGGGATTTGATCTTTTAATCCTCGAAAGATCGCCCCAGACGAAGATCGCCCGAACTGCCCCGATGGGGCAAAATATATTAGCCCCAGGCAACGCCTGGGGGTTCGGGTTTACCAAAAAACAAAGGCCTGAAGGGCCGACACAACGCACCAAGAACCGAAGTGACTTATGCCGGCATTCGACCAAAATTTTCGAGATCGTAATCCAGTTACCACCCACTTCAATGATATGATGGGCAGTGATCCGTCATGGTCTAACCAACTACGATTTCAAGCAATTCGATAGCGGGCGCACCATCGCAATAGATCAACGCTGTTCGGCCAAAACACTCATGACTCGGATGAAAATCGAACCAGCCTCTCAATTCGGTGCCCATCTCAATCTTGTAGAGCTTCAACAGCTTGACTTGTCGCAAAACATCGTGATTGATCAACACTCGCCCTAGCGGGATTTGTTCGCTTTGGATTTCTTGTCGAACTTGGTCGGCCAGTACCTCGGTGTTGAGCCTGACAATTCCGAATTGAACAACTTGATTGTCAGAGGTTCGATTCAAAAGAATTTTTCGAGAGTAACGGTTTCCATCCGTTCGAGTTTTTAGAACCCGCACATTCACTGCACAACCGTGGTAATCTTCGACCGTGACAGTCATGTGATGATCGTGGGCGAGCAGGTTTCGATACGAAGCTGGAAGTGAATCGGACGTCACTTCCAGGAAACTGCCGAGTTCGGAAGATTGATCAAAAAAGAGTCCAACCAGACGATCCAGCTCGACATTGGTGGCGTCCGTTTTGAAGGTGTCCGGATTCACGGTCGAGTCCAATCAGGTTGGGTGTTTAATTCAATTCGATCCAGGTCGAGATCGCGACTTCAATCGTAATTCACTGAAAAGCGAATGGCAGAATTGCTCAAGCTTCCATTCCAATTCGATTCATTGCAAGTTATTTGATTTCATTGGATACGATTGGAAGAACCTCTTTGTAGGAAAGATGCTTAATATCAATCGTCGGTTTCACTTCTGCGGTGCGGTCGAGAACGGTATCGGCCAGATAGTACATCAGCCTCCTCAATTCTTCGGGTTGCACTTCATCGGCAACCTCTTCCGCTTTGGTTTGGTGCTTGTCGACCAGCTTGTAAGCTTTTTCGAATACTTTTGCTTCGAAGTACAGGTGCCTGGCTCGCAGAATTTTCTTTTCGGCGTTCAGTTCCGAACCTGGATTGATCAAACTCAGTAGCTCATCCCTTGCCGCACCTTTCAATCCTTCCAGCGCGAGGGCCAACAGCAACGTAGGACGACCGCCCAGTAAGTCGGCACCGACCAATTTTTTGTTATCTTCGTCAACTTCCCAGTCTTTCAGGTCGTTAAGGATCTGAAATGCGACTCCGAGGTTTCGAGAAAAGTGCTTAATCGGTTGAACATATTCATCGCATGGACCTGCCAATCGCAGTCCACAATAAAACGCGGCTTCGAACGCTGGAGAAGTCTTAAGTGCGTAAATCTTGAGGGCGTCAATCGGTTTAAGCGTTCGATCCGATTTGCCGTCTCGCCACATTAACTCGGCCCCCTGCCCTTCCGAAAGCCGCAGGTGGGAGTCGGCAAGGTAATCCAAGATATCTGCCGCAGTTTCAGCTCCAATCTCTTTTCGATCTCGGCTTACCAAGCGATAGCCAAATCCGACCAAATAATCTCCGATGTTGATACCTGTCGGAATGCCATACTTGATATGGATCGATTCGCCACCATATCGGAATTGGTCGTTGTCTTGGATATCGTCGTGAACAAGACTTGCTTTATGGAAAGTTTCGATCGACATCGCGGTCCGACGAATCGCGTCGGAATAATTGGCCACGACTTCGGCACCATTGGATAGTGTCGCCTCGCCGTTGGTGATGGCATCGTAAACTGCCATAGTGATGAACGGTCGAGAGTGTTTTCCACCGGCTGATAGAAAGTCGTGAGAGATGGCTTCGGTACAGGCAATCGGGTCGAGTGCGGACGTACCTTTTCCATTTGCTTCTGAAAGTGACTTGCCGCCACGAACACGAGGCACCAGTCTTTCCAATTCCTCCGGTTGGAATAAGTTGTGAGATTCACGTAATAGGTGGATATAGTTACGTGTTTGTTGAGCCTGTTCCAAGTGAGGGACTCGGACCATTTGTTCGACCCAGTCTTCGTCCACGCTAGTATTTCGACAATCGCTGGAAAGGAGCGGGACGGCCATGCATGGAATTCCAGCGAGCATGATCTTGTCGATCGCTTTTTCCAAAACGTTCAAACAGGCGACTCCTACAATCGCATCGACGTGTCCACTGACGATGATCTTTAAAACGATCGGGGAACCTTCAGCGACAAGCACTTTGTAGCCCAATTCCTCGGCAACTTCCCGGAAATCAGCGATGCTGCATGCCCCGCACGTTTTGCAAGCCAGACCAAATTCATCGTAATCGGCGGGGCAGCCTTCCGCATGTTTTAAGCAGTGCGGCAACAAAAACAGTCGTCTTGAGTGAGGAATGCCTTTGATTTGTTCTTCCCAAAAGACGCTGGAAAGCACGACCATAATCCAGCCTACGAAACCTTCAGGTTGATCTTCTTCGACCAGTATCTGACGAGAGATGGCTTCGAGTTCGTCTTTCGACGGTGGAACTTCTCGACTGAGAGTTGCAGCAATTTCGCGACATCGATCCCGAAGCTTTTCTCTTAACGCCTTTGTAGACGGTACCATTTTCAGGTGGGCGGTTTTCCGTCTACGAGACCTGCGAACGGGGCGTTCACTAGATTGGGCCGGGGCGGTTTCAATTTCTGTTTTAGTTGGGGCAACCAAAGCGACACCCTTATATATTGTTACCCGATGAATGGTCATCAGGTTGTTATTCTGTTTGTTGTTGGGCAAGTGCCCGACCGAGTGCGGAAGTTGCAAAAACCAACGGGTACATTTTTTCGAAGTACCAGAGGCGAGCAAAATAAAATCCGATCGGCCAACTGCGTTGAATCTGGTTGGACTCAACTGCGCGAATCAACCATTGAACTCCCCGTTGAGCAGACGCTTTTGATTGTTCATCTGCGTCGTTCAAAAGGACTTCAGTACAGAGTGCTGTTTCTTCTACCGAACTCCGACCAAGGTCTGAATCGGGCCAGGCAAGAGATTCACCTCCGCCCCAACCTCCATCAGGATTCTGATTGTCACGAACCCATTTTAAACCAATTCGAGCCTCCGTGGTATCGAAACCTCCAGCAGCCCAATATCCTGACAGAACTTTTGCGGTACCGTAGTAGGGATTAATCTCGTCAGGCAGATCCTGATTTCCGAACCAAAGCGGAATCCAACTGCCATCTTTTCGCTGGGTCTTACTTAAAAAGCGGAAGCCTTTGTCAATTGCGGATCCTAAAGTTGGATTATTTGTTCTATCTTTCCACGCGAGCAAACCTCGAATTGCGTGGGCGGTAATGTCGGTTCCGCTGCGATCAAAAGGCAATTTTCCCCAGCCTCGACAAAAAGTTGGCCACCCACGGTCACGATTTTGAAGTCCCAGTAGCCACTGAATTCCCAACTCTTTCGATTTGAGAATCTGTTTCTTTTTCTGATCCAATTCTGTTCCGTGCCAAAGTAATTCTGCATGGTCGAAAAACTGTCTTAATGCTAACAGTGCGCCAGGAGTGTCGTCAGCGTCGGGAACCGCACCACTCAAGTCCGTCCATCCCCAGCCTCCAGGTGCAGCGCCAGTAAACGGATGAATTTCCAGATTCTGGCAACTCATCAACCAATCGAAACAATTTCGCCAATGGTCCGTCTCATCTGAATTTTGCAACTCATTTATCCAAGATGATGAATGAACCGCCAATGAATTAATGGATAGTGTTGTCGTCCAGGTTGCCAAATTGGTATCAATCGGCCAGCTTCCTCCGTCATCTTCAACGCGGAAAGAATCTAGAATGAACTGGATTCCCTTTTTAACCACCGGGTGTGATTGTTTACCGCAATGGATCAGAGCCATCGACACAAAACTGGTTAGCGGGACCGCTTCAAGGAAGCCACCGCTTTGCGGCATCATTTTTTCCAACACGCGTAAGCTGGGCGCGACGGAGGATTGACGAATTATTTTGCGAATGGGATCCCACGGTGGATCTTTGTGGAATTTGACTTGGCCGATAGCGACCAGTGCGGGGATGGCGTAACTGACAACGGGAAGTTGCAACAGGTTGTAAAATCTTTGGGGGACACATGCCGCCTCGAAAGGAAGAGCCGAAACCTGTTTCCAGTCGACAATGCCAGCCATTGCACAGTTTGCCAGAATGGGGACAGCGAAAGTTTTATCGATCCCGTATCTTTTTTTCAGGCCAGGAATCCCGCCTTGAGATTCAATGTAAGATTCTGCCTTGGCAACCTGGGAGTTCAATTCACGGTCCCGTTTCGCGGCATGAATCGCGGCAACGACTAACATGCTGGTTGAAATATTGGAATGGCTTTTGGGCGTGTCTCCCCAGCCTCCGTCGTCGTTCTGCTGAGTCAATAGCCAGCGAAAACCGGCATCGATTTGTCGACGAACCTGATCAACTGGTATGTCTCGGTCATCTTGACTCTGATCGAGCAAAAAAGACAGAGTCGAGATCGCAGTTGCTGTTGAAAGTGCAGAAGCGGAAAGCTCTCCAACCCAATGTCCGGCGTCAATGCGTTCCTGAAGCAAGTTTTGACGTACCGAGTGGTAGGCAGCTTCCAGACCAGAGGCAGTTTTGAGCTGATTCATGAGCAGCGGCAAATCCAGTTAGAACGGGTCCAGTTGGTTTGATAATCTATTCTGATTCGACAGAAATCGTAATCTTGAGTCGATCCTTCGGCTCTACATCTTAACCGATTTGAATTGGAAAAACTGTTGGCAGATAGATAGCGATTGCTTTTAAAGATTCCCGCCGGCACGATCTCTCAATTCATGTTCGTGGCGTCTGGAACGGATTGTCGGAATCTTCGCGAGGTAAGTTTTCGTGGGAATTTCCGCAGACCCTTCGGTGAGCCGTAGCTGCGTTTTCTATAAATTCATCGGCATCATCGGGGCTGGCGAATATCCTTTTCGGGACGAATATGGTTGAGTTCTGGCTGGTCTGGAAACCGTAGGCTGTTGTACTTTCAAGAATTTTTCTGATGTCGCGCCAGTCATAAAATGTAGTGCATTTGTAGTTGCCTACGAGCCAGCCCGATTCCTCGATTGCCATGCTCGTGTCTTCTAGTGGCACGTGAATTTCAGGCTGTTTTCCAAACCACTGGCTAAATTTGATGAATGCGAAAAGCATCAAAA
>JBCCSJ010000140.1:0-14215 GCA_039200505.1 Planctomycetota bacterium
GTCGGCTCATGCAATCCCGGACAGTATACGTGATGACACAAGCGAAAACCGAGATGAAATTGAGGAAGGTGCATCCGCAATCGTAGCGATACCGTCCGTGTCCGACCATTCTCTTGATGCTGACTTAGTTGGGTTGCTGCATGCAAAAAAATGTCACCTCGTATCAGCCCAAATGGATCGAGATGGTTTTTGGCGACGGTTTTTGGACGAGCCTGACTTATTAAATTGCGAATCCAAAGCAGCCTCGGATCCATCTTTCGACATTCGATTTGAATTGGTAGACGATTTTTTTGCGTTGGGTTACGCGTTTCTTCAGGTTCAATTGATGACCCGCCAGCTTCGCTATTCTTCCAATCTTGACTTGGTCGGTTTTCAGCGAATGGTGGTGGAGGCGGCCGATCACAGCGCTCGTTGCCAGCGCGATGAAACGAGAGCATCGCTGCAAAGGTGCTTCGACATGCTGCTGGAAGAAAAAAATAGCTACTACCCGGTTGATCCAGATTTGATGGACGTCGTTTTGACGGCACCGAGTACGCTGGGGCAGTCATTAAGAGAGCAATTATCTGAAGAACATCCACTTAATATCCATTTGACCGGCCAACTCATTGAGCAACTTGCAAGGGATAATCCGGAAGCGATGTCCGCACTTAAAACGAGTGTGGCTTCAGGCAAAGTTTGCCTGACCGGTGGCCTGCAAGAAGAGTTGCCTAGCAATTTGACCGCTTCGGAGACTCTCGTAAATCAAATTAACCGAGGTCGAAAAACATTTGAGCACCATTTTGGAATCGCTCCGACGGTTTTCATGCGGCGAAGGTTTGGCCTGCATCCATCGACTCCTGGCATTCTCGATCAAATGGAATTTTCAGGCGTCATTCATGCTAATTTCGAAGATGGAAAATTCCCGAAGGCATCGAGTTGTAATGTTCGGTGGACCGGAGAAGACGATCAGTCGATTTTGGCGATCGGCGATGTTCCTATGGACGCAGCTGATTCAGGGTCCTTTCTTGGGTTCGGCGTTCGATTAGGAGAAGCGATCGATTCAGCGCACGTCGCTTCGGTTCTTTTGGTCCATTGGCCAAATCGAAGCTGCCAAAGTTTTCAGGATATCATTCGGGTTTCCAATTACGGCCCTATTTTTGGTCACTTCAAAAGTTTAGATGACTATTTTGATAACATCTATGACCCGGGCTACGGTGAAACTTATACATCTGATGAATATCGACCTCCTTTTTTTCAGCGGTCGATCGCCGAACAACAAGCTCAGCCGATTTCAAGATTTACTACCTACTGGAACCGCCATTACCGCATCCAGGCTTGCCGCGCGTTGCTGGTCCAGGTGTGTGCCAGAACCAAAATAGCCAGCGAGGATGTCAAACGGTATCAAAATGATTTGGGTGAATTGCAAAGCCAAGTGGAATCAGAGCTGAACAAATTGCCGGAGCACTCGGATCTCGATTCGGAGCTCCAAAAACTTGAATCTGAAATTCAAGATCGGCTGGCTGCGATTGGTTCGGAATTATCCAGGGACTCAAAAACGCAGGGACAACTTGTAGTTAACCCCCATTCGTTTCAACAGCGAGTATCCTTTCAAACAGATGACCAAAACAAACAGGCGAAGCATCAGCCTCCTGTTGTCTACGCAGATTCCTACGACCGTGGCACCGTTTGGGTAGTTGATATTGCTGGCAGCGGGATCAGCGAAATCAACGTTTCCAAGAAAGATGCATCTGCGTTCCAACGCGATCCTCAACCGGCGAAAAAATTCGAATTGCAAAACGAATTTTTTCAGCTGGACATTGATCAAAAAACCGGTGGAATTCGCGGTATTCAGTTGCACGGACAGCGGACGAATCTGTGTGGCCAGCAACTTTCGATGCGGATTCCAGAAACAGACCGTCCCCAAGAAGGGCGACTGAACAAAGCTAGATACGCCGAAATGGTTTCCGATTCGATTGAAACTTTCAACGAATCACGCCTCGTTGGAAAGATCACTTCTCGCGGAAGATTGATGGATGGATCCTCTGAGGTTGGTTCTTTTCAGCAGCAGGTTTCGTTGACACGAGGGTTAAAATACGCTGAGGTCCACGTCAAAGTAGAGCCCTCAGTTCCGCTTCAATCCAGTCAAAACAACTACGTGTGTTCTAGACTTGCTTGGAAAGATGAGTCGACACGGGTCATTGCGAACCAAAATGAGTCTCGATACGACGTGACGTCGGACTGGTTTCATGCGACCCACTTTTTTGAAATTTTACAGGCCGAAAACAAAGTCACTTTTTTAACAGGTGGATTGCCCTATCATCGCCGAGTCAGTCGACGAATGATCGATACGATTTTAGTTTGCGGCTGTGAGTCAACAAAAGAGTTTAGCTTCCGAATCGGCATTGACTTGCCCTACTCATATGCCGCCGCAGTTGACATGATGTCTCCTGTGATTCAAATTCCCGGCCCCGTTTCAGGTAGCGCTGATGCGACCTCCTGGCTGTTTCATTTGAACTGCAAAAATGTTATCGCAACTTATTGGGAGCCCCTTCAACAAGATGGTAGATGGGCTGGAGTGACGATTCGACTGCGAGAAACTGAGGGGCGAGGTGGAAAGCTTCGAATTTCCTGCCCCCATCCGATCGCAATTGGCCAGAAATGTAACTTTGTGGGCTCGTTTATTTGTTCTTTGGAAGTACGGGACGAGGATCCGTCCCAGATCGAAATTGATTTTGGCCGGTTCGAATTTTTCGAAATCACGCTAAATTGGAAGACATGATTGTTACCATTGATGGCCCAGCGGGAGCCGGCAAAAGTACGGTTACCCGAAAGCTGGCGGACAGATTGCATTTCAAATTTCTTGATACTGGCGCCATGTATCGATCGGTAACTTGGCTAGCTTTGCAGACTCACACTGATCTAAAAAATCAGGATGCGTTGAACCAGTTAGCCAAAGAGATTGATTTGGTATTTGATGATGAAAGGGTATTCGTCAACGGCACCGAAGTAACGAAAGCCATCCGAGATCGTGAAGTGACTCGTCAGGTGGTTTTCATAGCTGACGCACCCGATGTGCGTGAGCAGTTGGTCAATCTTCAACGAAGAATCGCCGCCGATGGTAATTACGTTTGTGAAGGACGTGATCAGGGAACAGTGGCCTTTCCCGACGCGTTCTGCAAAATTTACTTAACAGCGTCAGCCTATTCGCGGGCAATTCGACGAGCAGAGCAAATGAAATCTGCCGGGCAGTTTGTCGATTTTGATCAAGTTGTGATCGAACAAGACGTCAGGGATCAACAAGATTTGAATCGTCCAGTTGGGAAATTGCAAAAAGCGGCTGACTCAATTGAGGTGCATACTGACCATCAGACGCTCGAACAAGTAGTGGACCGACTGGAGAAAATAGTTCGGGATCGAATGGCCATGTTTTGTAGTAAAGATCGCTAGAAATTATCTACGGTGAATTCTCGGTAACCAGCATCGAACTCGGTTTCGGTATTGAAGGAAGTCAGGTCCAAATCGAGCTTCCATATCTTTTTCCTCAACAGGCCTTACCACAAAGTGCCAAATCACTGCACCCAGTAAAGAGTAAAAAAGTATCGGAACGGACCAAAATAAAACGGAAAGGGCGATTCCCTGGCCTATCCCCGCCACGGCCATTGGATTACGAACGTAGCGGTAAGGACCCGAAACCACTAATTCGTTTGTTTGATCCATCGGAAGCGGTGTCCCACTTCCGTCCCTCACTAGGAAAAATGAACTCGATAGACCAAGGCAACTGAATAGACCGAGAAGCATGATGCCTGAATAAAAATTCCAAGTGAACGACGGAAATTTCAAAGAACCAAATGAATGAAGGATGATGGCCGGGATCATCACGAGTGCGATCGCCCAAATACACACAATCTGGATTCCCGTTTTGAAAACGTTTCCTGCGAGCCCCGAATTGGAAGTTCGAAATAAAGACGAATGGAAACAAAGAAAGATATTGTATTGGAGTCCCAAGAACATGATCCCGGTCGGCAACCATCCACTGTTGGAATCGAACGATAAACTCATGCAATAGAGGGTTGCATAAGAGAAAGATCCAAGGATCACGTATTGCAAAATTTTGCTTTGGGTCCAATAAGCTCGCAACAAAGAGAGACCGACGATGGCTACAAAGTCGGGTATCCAAAACGCCCAAAATGCATTTCTGGGTAAATTTTTGAATTGAAAAACTTCAAAAAAACGAGGATCCAAA
The DNA here is from genome assembly GCA_039200505.1 of Planctomycetota bacterium. Classification (GTDB taxonomy): domain Bacteria; phylum Planctomycetota; class Planctomycetia; order Pirellulales; family Pirellulaceae; genus Mariniblastus. The sequence continues at coordinate 4,223 of JBCCSJ010000140.1, forward strand.
CACATCCCCAGCCACCAACTAAGAATCAAAGCCGCCTGAATCAGATAGCCGATTTCTTTCATGGGCAGACACGGCGGTAAATGATCGGAAATCTACCTTGACGAAGCTACGCGATCACGCAGGACTCGCATCCAATATCGAACGTTAAGTTTATCTCGAAACATGAGACGGCTAGAACCGCAGCACTGACATCGGAATGGACCGAAAACCAAAATCAGGCCAAAAGTGAAACCGACCAAATAGCTGTAAAACCAGCGAGTCTTGGCGGCAATCGCATGATATTCGGGACGGTTGCACGAAAAACAGTTCATCCGTAAGGAACCATTCGTCGAGGGTGCCGACTCGATCCGTTCAACGGTTACAGCTTCGCGTTTGATTGGGTTAATTGTTGTTGCCATTGTGCTGCAGGACGAAGCGGTGTGACTTAGGCTGGATTCCAAATCAGAACTCTAGGTTGACTCCTAATCAATCACCGACATGAGTTGGTGGTGAGATTACATTACGACGCAAACGATGCTTGCTCGAAAGTCCCATGGGTTGATTAGTCGATTAGGTTTGAAAAGGCTAACCGATCTCGAACCGGACGGCTTTCAATATTACCCCAGAATTACGACCTTAGCATGGTATTTTTGGCAAAATCAGGGTGTCAAAATGTCCATCGAGGTGTCAATTAAAACAGATAAATCTAATTTGATGGTGGTTTGACGTTAAGAAAAGTGCGAGGGTTCACTATTAAAGCTTTCTGAGCAGTTTTTTGGGGGGGAGTGGTCAAGCCGGACCAAAGAATGCTAGAAAATCAAGCTGGTCGTTGCAATTGAAAACGAGTACCTCTGCGACCCTCTTTTTTTGAAGTAACCCTACCCGACCAATACTGAATTTGTTCCCTCCCCAAAAAACAGTTTTTGTGAATTAAGTGAAATGGGGTGATGGGATCCAAGGAACTGGATTCCAAAAATCGTTAGTTCGTAACCGAATCAGATTCTGCACTTTTCTAGGTCAGGTTTTGAATGCGGAGCCTAACATCCAATCGCGATCAATCCTAAAGGCTAGAGTTCTGAAATAGTTCTGAAATTTGCGATCTTCCGAGCCGAACGAGTTTTCAAGGAGTGCTCTGTAAGGGTTGCAACTTGTGGAACGTCATTCTACTGAATCAACCTCCATTTTCAACCAATTCCATTTCAGGGCTGATTGGATGCTGGTTTTCGAATTCTAAATTGAAAAATCACGTGGCGTCTGAATGAAGGTCGGGAAACGGTGCCGAGTGTCCGATTTTCATATTCAATCCTGAACCGGAGAGATGTCCCTCTCAATCGGGATGGTTATTGGACGTATTGAAGCCCTCGCAAATTTGTGACAGGCACTGCGATCAAGCGTCAGCCCCCGGAAATTTGGGACCCCTGTCTCTTTTAAATCGACGTGCGGCATTAACTTGCACGATATTTATGAGTAAAATCATGTGTCTCGCGGTACGACTTTGAAGAGTAAGTTCTATGAGCAAATACACCGAATATCTCGAAGAAATTGAAAAAAGAAAAGAAAGAGATCTTCATCCAAAACCGATCGACGGTGCGGATTTGGTGTTTGAACTTATCGCTCAGATCAAGGATACGGATCACGAGTATCGAGACCAATCGCTTCACTTTTTTATCTACAACGTCCTCCCCGGAACGACGAGTGCTGCAGGAGTAAAAGCTCAGTTTTTGAAGGAGATTATTCTCGGTCAATTTGTCCTAGACGAAATTAGTCCGGAATTCGCGTTGGAACAATTGTCCCACATGAAAGGCGGGCCTTCCATTGAGGTGCTGCTTGACCTAGCTCTCGGTGAGGATACCGAAATCGCTTTGCAGGCAGCCGATGTTCTCAAAACCCAAGTCTTTTTGTATGAGGCCGACACGGACCGATTGGAAGAAGCTTTCAAAAACGGAAGCGAGATCGCCAAGGACATAATTGAGAGTTACGCCCAAGCGGAGTTCTTCACCAAACTGCCTGACATCGACGAAGAAATTAAAGTCGTCACCTACGTCGCCGGTATCGGTGATATTTCTACTGATTTGTTATCTCCAGGTAGCGAAGCCCATTCGCGTTCGGATCGCGAGCTTCACGGAAAATGTCTGATCGACGAGGATGCTCAAAAGGAACTGGTCCAACTTCAAAAAGACCATCCTGACAAAAGAGTGATGCTAATTGCTGAAAAAGGAACCATGGGGGTGGGGTCATCCCGAATGTCGGGTGTCAACAATGTAGCTCTTTGGATCGGTAAACAGGCAAGTCCGTTCGTTCCGTTCATCAACATCGCTCCAGTCGTTGCTGGAACTAACGGTATTTCGCCGATTTTCTTGACGACGGTCGGTGTCACTGGTGGAATCGGAATCGATTTAAAGAACTGGGTCAAGAAAAAAGACGCTGATGGCAATACGGTCTACGATGAGGATGGCGAACCCGTTTTAGAACAAGCTTATTCGGTTGATACCGGCACCGTGCTGACCATTAACACCAAAGAAAAAAAGCTGTACAACGGCGACGAGGAATTGATCGACATCTCAAGTTCCCTAACACCGCAAAAGACAGAATTTATCCGGGCAGGTGGATCCTACGCCATTGTGTTTGGAAAAAAATTACAAACGTTTGCCGCCAAAGTACTCGGGATTCCCGTCCCGCCGGTGTTTGCACCGTCGAAAGAAGTGGTTCATGAAGGGCAGGGCTTGACCGCAGTCGAAAAGATTTTCAACCAGAATGCGGTCGGAACTTCGGGAGCCACCGTCTACGCAGGATCTTACGTTCGAGCGGAAGTGAACATCGTCGGTTCACAAGATACGACCGGATTAATGACGTCGCAAGAATTGGAGATGATGGCCGCAACTGTCATTTCGCCCATCGTCGATGGAGCCTACCAGTCGGGCTGTCATACCGCGTCGGTTTGGGATTTGAATGCTCAAAAGAACACGCCCAAACTGATGAAATTCATGAACGACTTCGGATTGATTACTGGTCGAGATCCGAAAAATGAATATCACGCGATGACGGATGTGATCCATAAGGTCCTCAATGACCTAACAGTAAGCGATCGCTGGATCATCATTGGAGGTGATTCTCATACGCGAATGTCGAAAGGGATTGCATTTGGAGCAGACTCGGGAACCGTTGCCTTGGCATTAGCGACCGGTGAGGCGTCGATGCCGATCCCTGAATCGGTAAAGGTCACCTTCAAAGGAAAGATGCAGGACCACATGGACTTTCGTGACGTCGTCCATGCGACCCAGTCCCAAATGCTGAAAGCTTTCGATGGAGAAAACGTCTTCCAGGGTCGGGTGATCGAGGTCCACATCGGAACTTTACCATCGGATCAAGCTTTCACGTTTACCGATTGGACAGCAGAGATGAAGGCAAAGGCCTCGATCTGTATTTCACAGGATGACACGCTGATCGAGTCGCTCGAAATTGCCAAGGGGCGAATTCAAATCATGATCGACAAAGGGATGGACAACAAAAAACAAGTCCTCCAAAGCCTTATCGACAAAGCGGATCAGCGAATCGCTGAAATCAAGTCGGGCGAAAAACCGGCTTTGACGCCAGATGCTGACGCAAAATATTCGGCTGAATTTGTTGTCAACCTCGACATCATTGAAGAACCGATGATTGCCGATCCCGACGTTCATAATGAAGACGTCTCCAAGCGATACACTCATGATACGATTCGGGAACTTTCGTACTACGAAGGAGCGAAAAAAGTTGATTTGGGTTTCGTTGGATCCTGCATGGTCCACAAGGGCGACCTCAAAATCGTAGCCAAAATGCTGCGGAACCTCGAAGAACAACAGGGAAAAGTCGAATTTAAGGCGCCCTTGGTCGTCACCGCGCCCACTTATAACATCATCGACGAATTAAAGGCTGAAGGCGACTGGGAAATTCTGCAACGGTACTCGGGATTTGAATTCAACGATCTAGCTCCCAAGAATGTCGCCCGAACCGAATACGAGAACATGATGTATCTTGAACGGCCAGGATGTAATCTGTGCATGGGGAACCAGGAGAAGGCAGAAAAGGGTGACACGGTCATGGCGACCTCAACCAGGCTTTTTCAGGGACGAGTGGTCGCCGATTCAGATCGCAAAAAGGGAGAATCGCTTCTTGCGTCGACCCCTGTTGTTGTGCTTTCGGCAATTCTTGGTCGAACGCCGACTTTGGCGGAATACAAGGCAGCTGTGATCGGCATCAAGCTGACCCAGTTTGCTCCACCTTTGAAAAGGTTAACCTCGCTACCGATTCAGTCCCACAAACTTTCTTACTAAGCGGCGGGCATCAACGCTTAACGTAGGAGTCGGCTCTTTACTCTTTTTAGGTCTGAAATCTTAACGCTCACGGTGTTGGTTTTGCGTTTAGTGTTCCTGGTTGCCGCTGCACAGATGAGATTATCCGCAGTACTCTTTATCCGTTAGACAATGTGTCATGAAAAAATGAGTCATGAAAAATGCACTTTGGTATCTGAACCGTGATCAATAGACTATGCGACGACATTCATGCTGCGATTTGAGATTCGCGTTCAACTATTTGACGAATGTGATTGATTGCTTTTTCGAGTGGTAGGTCTCGATGATCGTCATTGCCAATGGATGTCGGTTCGGATGCTGCAGAATTGTTTTCGTCGTCTTTCTGAGGACTGTTTTCTGTCGGCATCGCTGAAAAATTTTGAGTTCGAAGTTTTCGAATGTACTCCAATTGGTCAGGAGTCACTAGTGATTTAAGTTCTCGGATACCAATGAATCGAATATTGTCGATGGCTTCATTTTCAGTCAAATCGACTTCAAATCCAGAACTAGGTTGAACGCCCCAGATTTTGGTTTTTTGAGATTCTTCGTCTTCGCGATCGATGTTTTTGCCACTTGGACGCCAATAACTGGCCGTTGTAATTTTGATCGCACTCTGCCCTCGTTGAAGCGGGATGACGTTTTGCACGGTCCCTTTGCCCCATGACTGTTCGCCAATCACAGTTGCTCGCCCGTGGTCCTGCAGGCATCCCGCTACGATTTCACTGGCACTTGCAGAGGATCGATCGATCAAGACACACATTGGAATGGACGGATCCAACGCCATCATCGAGGTCGAAAAATATTCGTCGACCACTTTTTTATTGCGACCAAGAGTTCGCACAATCGCTAGATCGGCGGGCAGCATCATGTCGCAGATTTCGACCGCGACATCGAGTAATCCGCCGCTGTTGCTTCTTAAATCGAGAATAATCCCATCCATCTTGCCTTCTAATTCCGACAACGCCTTTCTGATTTCGAGGGCACTTTTTTCACCAAATTGAGTCAATCTCAGGTAGCCAATCCTTGGATAATCTTCCAATTGAAACTCCCAACTCCCATTCATTTGAAGCGAATCCCCGTGAAGGCTATCGACTGGAATAATACGACGAACTAGCTCTTTTGTCATCATTTGGCCATCGCGAGCAATCTCGAGGACCACTTTTTTGCCGACCGGTCCTCTCAGCATTTTCAACGTATCTCTTCGCTGTCTATCTTTGGTCGGTTGGCCATCCACCGTTACGATTTGATCGCCAACTTGCAGTCCGGCTTCCCAAGCGGGGGTGTTGGGCATAGGAGCTAAAACAGCAAGTTGATTGGTGTCCGGATCGACTTCGACGTACATGCCAACGCCGCCGAATTCTTGTCTCATTTCTTCGTCGAAAGCCTGAAACATTTCGTCGGAAATGTACATCGAATGATCATCAAATTGATCCATCATGCCGTTCATCGCGGACCGGAACAGTTCCTGTCGCGGCACTTCCCGCAAACTTTGCCGATCAATGACTTCCAATGCTTCGGCGAATAAATTGGCGTACCGATTTTTGGCCGCCATCGAGTAGCAGGCTAAGGCGACCACAATCGTCAAAGCAATAATCAGCAAATTGCGGGGAGGCATAATTGATTCAAAGGGATCCGATAAGGGTTGGAATGTTGGGGTGAAGCCTTGTTGAATATAATCCGATTAATTCGACAAAATTTATAAGCATCAACATCGACTCGACGATCAACACTGATATGTTAACAAAAGAAAAGCCACCTACAAATTGCAGGTGGCTTTCAATTTCAGGATTGGAAAATCCTCACCGGTCGATCGCGATGCTGATGCGATTTCGCTAATTTGGGAATCGGTAGGCAGGATTAGCTGGGTCAAAGTCAACATCGGTTAAACCAACGTTGATTCGAACATTGTAGTAAGTGTATTCCTCCAGCAGCTTTGGTTTGGCTCCTGGAGTTTCTGGCCAATCGTAAGCCGCGAATCGAACGGGCAGGTTGAATTCATTGTCGATGTAAACTTTCGCCTTATGGAATTCATAAGGTTGTTTTTTCTCGTTGTGAATCAGTTCGATAACGGAACAGGGACGCTTGTTGATTTTGACGTCTTCTTTGTAGTTCACGATACAGGGTCCAGCTTCCCTGTCACGTTCTGCTTTTTCGATAAGCTTAACAATCAAGTTTTCCAAACCAGCTTCATAGATCGGGTATTTTTGACCTTTCATTGCGATCCAACTTGTCGGATCAAGATGAAAGGTTCTCATACCAATGATGCCACCCGCCTCATGAACGCTAAGTTTGTTGTTATTCCGACCGTCGACCCAGATCACTTCTCGCCCAGCACAGTTTTTAGGTCGAAGAAATTTCATATAAATACTGAATGGAGTTTTTCCATTCTGGTCTTCTCGAGGGCAACGAATCTTGATTGCCATGTAACTGGGGGCCGACAACGATCCATCCACTAGCTCTCGCTTCGCAAGAACAGCAGTGTAGTCTCGAACGTCGGTTCTCATTTCTGTGAGGGCTGTTCGAGCGTCATTGACAGCGCGATCAAGCGGATGAGGGGTTCGGGTACTAACGACAGGTTTAGGTTCGAGGGCCGGAGCTGGCTTGACTTCTACAGGTGTCGCGTCAATCGAAGCAGTTACCGCGGCAGTTTCCGGCATAATAGCCACTTCGGAATTCGGAACCACCGTGGTGGGAAGGCTTGAATCGACCGCCCCGTTCTTGACCAGCCGTCGTCTTGCTTTGCTTAAAATTTCGGGGCGAGATTCCTTGCCACGAATCAGCTTTGAAACTCGGAAAACCGGTTCTCTGGTTTTTCTCGTCTCAGCTCTGGGAATATCCTCGGTTTGGCAAATTCCAACCGATTCCATTCCGGAAAAGGAAAAGATCATCAAGGCAGTCACTATCGCCTTGGTCGACCTTTTAAATTCGTATCCATACTTCATTCGATCCTCCTTGTCTCGCACATTCCATGGGTATGGAAGTGCGACCACCCTTGTTTTCCCTAAATCAAAGCTGGTGGATAGAATGTATCCACCACTTCGGTTTCCATCAATTGACTTCGCGGCATGCCCTAGAATCCATCGCATGCATTATTGCTAGCGGCAGCCCTTCTCTGGCTTTATAAGTATCGCCATTCGACACTGGCCAAAACCAGTTGAATCCGTTGCCCAGAAGACACACTGGTTATCACCGAAATACTTTGCCAGAAACCCTATCTCGAAGCGGGTTGCAACCGTCAAAGCTGGAACAAACAGAATTAAAATTCCTGGATTTTTTTCGAGCAAATTCAAAGCGTGGCGGTTTGAACGAGGAATCGCAACGAAATGATCCATTGATCCACGTCAGTCGCCAATTGTTTCGTTTCGACTCGACCGCCGTGTCCCTGAGCAATCTTTTTCGCGATCGCTAATTCAGTGCCGCCAAAGATATTTTGGTTGCGAGGGGGCTTGTCTTGTTCGGTCAATTGATCGGTATCCAAAATCTCAATGCCTTCATAGTGAAACTCGATCGCCCATTCCGTTTTAAATTGATTCAGATAGACGTTGAGCGGAGTTTCCGGATCTTTCGCCATTCCGCAAACTGAAAGGATATTTTGGATTGAAATGCCAACTTTTTGCGGGTCGATTGAAGCTATCAGTTCGCCCATGTTTTCAAAGTGGATTTCCTGTTTGTTGTCACTTGATTTTTCAAACTCGCCAATATGGTGCCGAATTAATTCACTGATTTCGACCGATTCCAAACTGGGACGATATTCTTTGCTCAGAAAAACCAGATCCAGCAGCATCTTGGAGATTTTTTCCTGGTTTCGTTGAACGACTGACCAACCCTGTCGAATAAGTTTGGAGTCTGACTTTTGCAATCCTGATTCGAGCAGATGGGAACCTCCGCCCAAGCCTTGCAAAATGTTATTGACTTGATGCGATAACAGGGCCATCGTTTCTCCGACGGCGGCATGTTTTTCTTTGATGACCAACGATTGATGGTGTTTTTCATTTTCGACTGCAATCGCCGCCTGTTGGGCAATCGACAACATTAACCTCAGATGATCTTTTTGAAATCGCCGGAATTTATTCGATCCAGGACTATGGATGGTGTCGACGTAGAGCACCCCCAGTAAGCCGGTTGAACGGCCCTCAATAGGAACACACATAACCTCGCCGATTTGGGTGCTTGAATCCTCAGATTTATTTTTTAACCGAATTTCGTCTTGTGGGTCATGGCTCAGGATTCCTAACCTTCTTTGAATCACGTAATCCACAACCGTAGCACATGCGGCGAAACCATGTCCCAATTCGGGGGAGCGATTCTTGATAACTCGAATGCTAAAATTTTCAGAATCTTGATCTCGCCAAAACACACATCCGCGGTCCGCCGAAATCCAGTTAAAAATCAGGTCCAACAACTCCTCGAACATCTGGTCGTTCTCGAACGACTTTCGAGTCGCCAATGAAGCTTCATAGGCAAAACGCAGGTCATTTTGGATCCTAACAAATTTCCGACCCGCCTCCTCGGGAACATCGGACTGATCATTGGTTCGCACATTGGGTACCGGCATTTCGCAGGTATCTAACGCCGACTGTTCAATAAGATTTGTTTCCTCTGTTTCGGAACCTGATTCGATGAGTACATTCGAATTCGAACCGACGGTCAAACGAGTTTGTCCAATTCGAATCGTGTCGTTGGGTGAAATGAAAGCTCGGGTCACTTTCTGTTCGTTAACGAAAGTGCCATTCGAACTGCCTTCGTCTACAATTTCGATTTGACCTTGGACGATTTGTATCAGACAGTGGGAACGAGAAACTTCTTCATCCGTAATCGTCACATCCGTGCTCAGATCCCTGCCGATCGAGGCGGTATTCTCGTCAACACAAAATGTGCGGCCCTTGTCGTTTCCCCGAGTTACAAATACCGAAATACTCAATCCAGATCCAATCTTGAGATAAAGGTCCGCGTCCTTGAGATAAGGTCTACGCCAATACCTTACGTACTAAAAACGCTGTTCCCTAATCCGAATCGGAAGTCGCTTCATTTTTCGGGATATTCATATCTGTGACGATATTCTCCTGTGTTGAAGTATCAGGCGAATCGTTGCTCCGCTTCGCACAGCCTGAACAGGCCAACAGAGAAATACCGAGGCAAATCGCGACGACGAAACAGATTCCGGTTTTGTTCAATTCCATTTTTTCGAATCTAACTACTGCTAGGACCGCGGCCAAACCACCTATTCCGGATAAACCGAAATATTTTCTTTGAATTTTCCCTCTACGACAAATTCAAAAGCATTTTCCAGGTGTCGCGACCAAGATTTTGTCATTCATTTCTGACACTTGAAGTCCCGCCATGATAGACATTTTGAATCATCCTAGCCTCCCCCGACCAGAACAACCGATTGAATTAATCGAATTTTTTTTGGGGGCATTGATTGGCCTGCAGATATTCTGGCTGGTAATCCTTTTATAAATTTAATCCAAGCTGTCGGCTGAGGATTTTAGGATCATCAATTCGAATTTTCCAATGTCCAGTCACGACAATTGGATTTCATCGCTTGACGTGAAAGCCAAAACGGCAAGCTCGCTAATTCGAGTCGTCTGTCTCAGTTGGAGGTCGAAATTTTGGGGCTGAAGGTTCGTCGTAATCGTCGTGATAGTCCGAGTAATCATTCAGCCGATCCACAGTTGAATTTAGA
>JBCCSJ010000141.1:0-14187 GCA_039200505.1 Planctomycetota bacterium
CTGGCTGAGATGGGCTTGTTCGACTTGGCGTCGATTGAGACCGGAGTCCTTCCCGACACCCGTTAGCATGATAAAACAGGAGCCGTATACGGACCCGTACGTACGGTTCTGTGAGAGGGATAAATCAGTGGAAAACCACTGATTTACCCTACTCGATATTTATTACAGTCTTTGAAATTTCTAATCGGCCAGTTTTGGCCACTAAACCAACTTTGGGAATCAAAATGAGAACAACCCACATCAAATTGCTAGGCCTCCTTTTTTGGGGAGCCACTGCTGTAGGAAACGCGCAGGAAATTGAAACAGAGATCCAGGAAGTCGAAACCCAATCAACACAAATGACCGTCATTGCCGGAGATGAAATGGCGGCGCCGATGATTTTTTCTACTACCGAAAGTTTTTCTGACGGAAACGGAACCGGAAGCATTCGGATGTTTGCCGCGCCTGGAGGGACCATGAGTTTTTCAGGAGGTCTACCGATGATGAATCGGGCCCCTGATCCATTTTCCCTACTGAATAATCCCAGTGTTCAAAAAGATCTTGAACTGGTCGGCGATCAACTGAAACAGGTTCAGGACATGCAAGCCGCTTTTGCCGAACAAATGCGGGAACAAATTGGTGACATTACCAAAGATGGGATCCAGCCCGACCGCTTGAAAGGGATCGGTGAAATGGTCAAAAAGATTCAGGAAGAACAACGAGAAAAAATGGAAGCCCTGTTGCTACCCCATCAACGAGATCGATTACGCCAGGTAGCTTTGCAAACGTACATGCAATCCGCCGGCGCAGCCAATGCTCTTGGAAGCGATGCCGTCGCTGAAGAATTAAACATCACTGGCGAACAGAAAGAACGACTTAAGAAACGACAAAAAGAGATCAAAGAAAAACTGGCCGAGGATATCGAAAAGCTGAAAAAGAAAGCCAAAGACGAACTTTTGATGGAACTGAATGCCGACCAAAGAGCCAAGCTTAAGGAAATGGTCGGAGACGAGTATAAACCGCAAAACAAAGACTGGATCGAAAAATTTGAGAATCTCAAGAGTCGCACTCCCCGAGTAAAATTTAACCGTGGAAACTGAATCGGCAATATTCGAACCCAGCTAAACAGCTTTCCGCATCCATCAGCCGCAAGCGATAGATCCACCACTCCCAAATACGGGCCACACTCAATATGTTGAGTTGGTGATCTAATGATTTGATCGCTTCGCGGCGACTCGGTGTCTCTGGCTTTACTGTCGGACACGCAATCAAAAACTCAGAGCCTTAGCCCTTAATGAGCTAAGGCTCTCTTTATAGATTCACACGATCGACAGATTAACGATTGGCCACACAAGCCTGAACAATCCGTATGCTGTTGTAGTCAACTTCTTCGTCTAAAGCGATAAAAATCGGTTTTAAAGGACCGAGGCCCACGGTTTCGATGGCCGCTTCAATCCGAGATCCGATTTCGCTATCTACCCACGGCGTGTAGTCGATTATCTTTTTATAGACGATGTAATCATTGAGATACCCATAAGTTGTCGCCTCAGCTCGTCCTAGTCTGTTCGCTATTTCAGCAATGGGTACGCCAGCCTCTATGTGTTCAAATGCCGCAAAAGCGGATTGAGTCGGTAGCTTCGATTTCGTCGCCGGCGCAATTGTCGAAGGCGACGGTTGAACATCCGTGGCGAATTCATTTTGTTGGCAGTGCATGGTAATGATTTCAAGAAAGGCTTCGCCATAGTCTGCAAGCTTCTTTTGGCCAACTCCGTTGATCGACCGAAAACTTGCCAGCGTCGACGGGCGACGACGGGCCATATCGCGAAGTGAAGCATCGTTAAATACTACGTAACTGGGTACCTGCTGTTCAGTCGCAAACTTGCTTCGCAAAGACTTCAATTTTTCAAACAGTTCACGATCCACACCTTCCCAGGATGCGAGCGATTGTTGGGAACTCTTTGATCTGGTTGAACCCTGTTGAGGTTTCAACAGACGCGGCGATCGTTCGCCACGAAGCAACTGTCTACCCGTGTCTGTAATTTGCACCGTATTGTATTCGCCAACCCGAGCCAAAAAATCCTGGCTAATCAACTGTTCAATCCAGTCGCGAATATCTCGCTTCGATTCATCCGACAACAATCCGTAAGTGCTCACTTTTTCGTGGCCATTTTGCAAAATCCGTTTGTCTCGAGAACCTGACAAAACCTGGGCAACGTAATCGGCACCAAATCGTTGATCGACGCGGTAAACGCAAGAGACGATTTTCTGGCCAAGAATCAGTGGATCGGCAACAAGGGGGAGTTGATTCAGACAAACATCACACGCACCACAGTCATCGATATCGAGCGTTTCGCCAAAATATGCAGCAAGTTCAACATGGCGACAACGGGTCCCATTGCAAAAATCCGCGATTGCCTTGAGAGCCAATTGGGCTCCCTCCTTGCCAGAATCTCCGTCAGACTGTTCGAGCATCCGACTCCATGTCATGTAGTCCCCGGCTCGGTAAAACAGACTGCACTCGGCCTCTAAACCGTCTCGGCCAGCTCGTCCGCTCTCCTGCTGGTACGCTTCAAGTGATTTTGGCATGCCCGAATGAATTACAAAACGGACATTCGACTTGTCGATTCCCATGCCAAAGGCAACCGTGGCCACGATTACCAGAGCCTCTTCGCGAAGGAATGCGTCCTGATTCCCTTTACGTTGATCGACGGACATTCCGGCATGGTACGGCAATGCAGTAATTCCGATTTGACGAAGAGTCGCGCTTACGGATTCTACTTCTTTGCGGCTGATACAGTATACGATCCCCGATTCACCCGGATGCCGCTGGATCACATCTACCAGCTGATCTATTCCAGTTTCGCGGCGGGTAATCCGATAGATCAGGTTCGGTCGATCCATCGATCCGACCAAGACCTGGGAATTGACTTGAGCCAATTGCTTGACAATATCCTCGCGCACCTTGGCCGTTGCGGTGGCCGTGTATCCATGCACGGCTACGTTAGGAAAACGTTGTTTCAACGTGGCCAACTGACGATATTCAGGACGAAAATCATGACCCCACTGGCTAACGCAATGGGCTTCGTCAATTGCGAAAAAGGATAACCGTGCGTCGTCGAGCCAACGATGCGTGTCGTCGGTCAGCAACCGTTCGGGCGCCATGTAAAGGAGTTTAAGTTCACCCTTGAGAGCCCGTTGCACGGTTTCAGCCTCTTCCTGGCGTGACAGGGAACTGTTTAAAAAAGCTGCCTCAATACCACTGACCTTCAACGAATCGACCTGATCCTTCATCAGCGAAATCAGCGGTGAAACCACCACTGCAAGCCCATCGCGGCAGACCGCCGGAGCTTGAAAACAGAGCGACTTACCAGCCCCGGTAGGAAAGACCGCCAACGAATCCTGATCTTTAATGACAGCCGTCATCGCCGCCAACTGCTGAGGCCGAAAGCTGTCGTAACCCCAAAATTTCTTGATTGCTGTTGATAATCGAGCTTCGATTTGTGAGTCGTCAAAATTCATCAGATTTGCCTTCACCACAACTGATTAGGTGCATCTAAACGAGAAGTCTATTTTCACGAATCCATCTACCAACCGACAGCCCCTTGTTTTTCCCAATCATAAGACTCGCTGACAGGCGGGGAAACTTCCTAGTACCGTCAGATTCTTGCAATGAGCTCTCGCCTCACCGATGATTTGAGCGATGTCCGGATCGTCGCGGTGACCTTCGAGATCCACAAAAAAAGTGTAATCCCAATTCACCTCTCGGCTGGGTCGTTTTTCGAGGTGAGTCAGGTTGATGGAGTTCTTTTTAAAGACCTCCAAAACCTCCACCAACGCACCGGCTCGATCGACGGTTGTAAACATGAGCGACGTTTTATCTTTCCCTGACATTTCGGTCTTGCTTTTGGACAGGATCAAATAGCGAGTAATGTTGCTTTGGCGATCTTCAATCGCATCGAACAAAGGTTGCAATCCGTAAATCTCGCCAGCCAAAGTGGATCCAATCGCTGCCGCCCCGGAACCAGGATTTTTACTGATCTCTGTCTTGGCTCGCCGAGTGGCTGCCGCGAGGGTTTGAGTTCGAACTCTTTCGGCATGGGGGTATTGAGTACTAAGCCAGTTCCGGCACTGGTCTAAAATTCCCGGCGTCGAGTAAATCGTTTTGACTTGTTCCGGTTTGCAACTGGCCAATAGGCACAATTGAACTTCCAACTTGACTTCACCATAAATGCTTAACTCGTTGTGCAATTCAAGAAAGGAATCAAGGGTGCCGTTGATTCCTCCCACGTTGCTGTTTTCGATCGGGACCAGCCCGTAGTCGACCTGTTGAGCCGCGACTTTCTGAAAAACTTCTTTGATCTCCCGGAACGGCTGAAAATCAACGCTCGATCCAAATTGCCGAACGGCTGCCAAATGAGAAAACTCACCTTCAGGACCTACGAACGCAATACTTAGCGGTTTTTCGAGGGCAAAACTTCCGCTCATCAATTCGCGATAAATGGATTCCAGCGTTCGGTCAAGTAACGGTCCCTGATTCAGATTCCGAATCTTTTTCAAAACCGCTGCTTCGCGATGGGGCGCATAAATCGGTACGTCGGATTTTCGTTTGAACTCTCCTACTTGAATAACCAAATTTGCACGTTCGTTGATCAATCCGGTAAGGTCGCCATCCATCTTCAAGATCGCATCTTCAAGATCGCTCAAGCTGGCAAAACGAGGCTCAAGGGACTCGGTAGCATGCGTTGCGCCCGATTGATAAACCGGATAGCTGCCCAGCACATTCAGGTTTTTGCAGTATGCCCGAACTTCGCCAAGGATCTCTGCCGTTTCAGGATTGTTTGCATGCCCCAAAATGTCGACGAAAAATGTATATTCGGATCCAACTTCGGTACTTGGCCTTTTTTCGATATGGCTAAGATTGATCCCATGACGTTTGAAAACGGACAAGATATCAACCAGGGATCCGGGACGATCCGAACAGGTGAACATTAACGAAGTCTTGTCGTTTCCTGTTTGCGATGGAACGTCTTTTGCCAGCACCAAAAATCGCGTCACGTTGTTTTGGCTATCTTCGATTGCCTGCCCTAGTACATTCAACCCGTAATGCTCACCCGCCTTTTGAGATGCAATTGCCGCCACGCCTCCGGTTCCATCGGCATCGACCAATTTGACATGGCGAGCGGCGTCCGCGGTGCTCTGCCATGCAATCCGTTCGGCCTGTGGTAAATTTTCAGCCAACCATTTACCGCACTGCGACAAAGCTTCGGATTTAGAATAGATCGTCGTTACGTTTTCCAGTTTCCCACTTCCTAACAAGCAAAAAGAAATTGGAAGCCGGATTTCACCATAGATCGCTACTCTGCCGAAGTATTTTGCAAAAGAATCCAGCGATTCAATGATCGCTCCACCCGTGCTGTTCTCGATTGGAACCAGTCCGAAGTCGACATGGCCGCGAGAAACTTCTTCAAATACACCTTCCAACGCGCGAAGATTTTCGTAATCTACCGAATCACCAAAGTAGGATGCTGCAGCCGAATGACTGAAAGTTCCAAATGGACCAAGGTATCCAACCCGTGTAGGCCGGGCCAGATAATAGGCTGAATTGCAAATTTCGCGGTAAACTCCGCCGAGTGCTGTATCAGGAATTGGGCCAGGATTCTGCCGCAAAAGCTGACCAAATGTCTCTGATGTTGCGATTCCCGTCGCACCGATCATCTCGTTAGTCGATGACTTCAACCTTAAACGCTCGATCTCAAGTTCAGCACGCTGGTTGATTAGATCAACCAGTCGATTGTCAACCGAATCAATTTCGGTCCTTAATTCTTGCAGGTTCTTGGGAGTGGATGACATGTTGAATCAGGGGAAGTCGTCGAAAACCATTATTCTAATCGTGAGCCGAGATTCGGTTAAGGTGAAAGTCGGCACATCCATTGCTAGGTCTGTGAAGGCTCGGTTTCATTCTCGCAGCAGAAAAGGCTTGAAAGGTCGGCACCGATTAATAGCAAATAGTTTATGTGGTCCATCAATGCCAGGTTTGCGGCATACGGACATTTAGCTCACACTGTCCCTTCCGGCCTGTTTTTGGCGTTAAAGTCTTGGGGTTTCTTTGAGTCTCAGCGATTCTGTCCCGAGCTATTCTTCCGAACTCTTTGAGAGCCACCAACAACCGCCAGACATAGATGTCCGCCGCTTCAAAGCCAGATAGGAGGACGCTGCGGTAACACCTACCTCGATTTTAATAACAATTTAATTGCCAAACTCCGTTTATCAAATAGCAGATATCTGCGGGGTCGAATTCTTCCAGGCGTCTTGAGACAAATTTATCCTCACGAGGGGAATCCCTCCTGTTCTTTTCAAACGGGATAACAACCTGTTACTTAAATCAAATCCTCAAGTTTTAGCGGGGGATTCCCCTCTATTGATGATAAAAAATAACGACTGGGAGATTGTTTCCGAAAAAATGGATCGTAACGAAAATGCGGCTAATACAAACCTTATGGCCTGACGAAATCGAATAGGTCTCAATCGGTTTTTGCACTGAGGCATGAGCTTTTTAAGAATCGATTATTTTGTATAAGCGTATTTTCTTGTTCATCTGCGTTGTGTTGATCACAACGCCACTGGCTTTATCGCAAACGTCCGAGCCACTGGACGTCGCGGGGATTCTGCGCTCTCTCGATAACCAGCAACAGGAAATACTGACAGATGGATCGGCGATTCAGGATCTTCCGGACGCTTGGTGGATCGATGTTGTTGGCAAGCCGATCCTATCCCGTGCCGACGCTAAAAAAATTGACATTGAAAAACTTCTGATACTGGCCGTTCACACTTCGGCAGAGATTGCAGTCAATCGATACGAGCCATTTATCCGCCGGACTGATGTCAAAAATGCGGACGCCAATTTTGATTGGAATTATTATTTCGATACGCTATGGAGAGATATCAGCGAACCAACCGGTAGCGTACTGGCTGCCGGAGGATTGAACCGACTTAATGAACACGATCTTTCCGCCACCGGTGGATTCAGGAAAAACAATCGGCAAGGTTCCACGATTGAGATTTCTCAACAGATGGGCCATCAAAACAACAACTCCCGATTTTTTGATCCCAACGACCAAGGCAACGCGCGGCTGACTTTATCGTTTACCCAGCCACTTCTTCGAGGACGCGGTGAACAATTCAATACCGGACTTAATGTTCTGGCGAGGATCGACGTCGACGTTGCCGAAGCCCAGTTTCTAGAAACACTTCAGGATCAGTTGCTACGAATCTCGGAAGCCTATTGGAATCTTTATCTTCAGCGAGCCATTCTTGCTCAAAAAGTAAAACTGTATAGCACAACGGTTGAAATCGAACAGCGGATTCAGGCTCGTTTGAATCTTGATGCATCCAAGCCGAGTGCTGCCAGTGCCAAGTCAGCGGTCACTTCCCGACGATCTGACTTGATTCTTGCCCGAGCCAGCGTGGCCAACGCCGAAAGCCAATTAAAAGCGTTAGTCAACGCCCGAATCCTTGACGAAGCTGTCGACGTCGAATTGATTCCTACCGAACCCGAAATCGTGATTGAATCTCCAGTTGAACTCAAAACCGAATTGGAAACGGCAGTCGTCAATCGGGGCAATATCCAGGCGGCACTGAAAAACTTGACCGCCGCCGGAGTTCGTCACGATCTTGCCAAGCAGGAACTTTTACCAGTTCTGAATATGGTGACAGATTTTTATCTTATGGGTTTGGAAGGCGAATCTGAACTTGGTAAGGCCTGGATCAATCAGTTCAAACAGGGAGCACCCAGCTACAGCGTCGGGTTCAATTACGAATGGCAAATTGGCAACCGAGCTGCCAGTGCTCGTCTGGAACGCCAACAACTGGAACTGGCTCAATTGACTCATCAATATCGTCGCGAACTGGCGGCCGTCAGAGCTGAAGTGGAAATCGCTGCTCGCAATCTTGCAGCATCCAGAGCATCCATTTTCGCTCGCTACGAAGCAGTTCAGACCGCTCAACTCGAAGTCGATTCGCTTACCGCTCGATGGAGTTTGGACTTGCAACGGAATCAATCCAACAGTTTGGCTTTGATTACTCTGCTGCAATCCCAAGAACGACTTAATCAAGCAGAAGAAGCCTACATGGTCAGCATCATTCAATACAAACTGGATGTCCTTCGACTTCGGAAAGCGAACGGCACTCTTTTTCAAATGCAAACCGCTTCGATCAAAAATCACCAAATCGTCAATGAACAGTTGATGGAAGCGGTTCCCACAGAAAGTGGCTCTATTGTCGAGGTAACCCCTGGAGACTCGGTTATTCAGGCGATGCCTTCAGGCCCTCAGGATTCCGTCGAAAATGGGGATGAACAAATCATCGACTATGAAAGTGAACCCGAAGCCACCCATCGAAACTACTTCGAAAAAATGTTTCACAGACTTCCGGGCCGTCCACCCGATCTTAGCCGAATTCCCCGAGCGGCAACGCTCGACCCGGCTGAGAAATTCATCAAACGGCCTCGGTTAAATCGAGTTCGAGAGGTGGGTGAGTCGATAAAATCTATCTTCCGTTAAGACCTAAGGGCTGCTATCTCGCCTGCTGCACCCAACGAGACGCTAGTTCTTTTAAATCCTCTTCGTTCTCTTCCGTCAGAGACGATTTATCAAAATAGAAGGACTCGATTCGATTAATCGACTGGTCCAATTCCTTGGCCTTTTCTATATCTATTCCGTTATGCTGTTTGATATCTTTCAACAGCCCCAAAACTGTAAACGGATTGACGTCGTCGGGAACATGAAATCGGCTTTTAACGACTTCTTTTTCTTCGTTAAACACGTAGTACAATCCCATTGACCCGATGATGACGACTGCCAAAACCGGAAATACGATATACAAAAATGACCAACTGAATTTGCCATACTCTTTTTCCAACACAACAGATCCGTCTACCTGAACCAGGTCCGCATCTTCGTATTTTTGAAATTTGAGGATCGTATCTTCTCCCGTCGCTTGACTGAATTCAAAAACTGCTGGTTGAATCCCCTCCTTCGCTTTGTATTCTACTGTCCAGCTACGGTCTGAAATGATTTGCGGACGGTCGCTTTCTTTGTCGAAGCTGGCTGGCAAGACTCCCTGGTCATCCACGGAAACCACTTCAAAATCTTTCCGATCCAAGTCGACGATCTGATCCAGTTCGGGAATCAGCCCCTTGGCTGTCGCAGAGACTTCAAGAATCAATTTGGATTCATCGGCTCGACGTTCGTCTAACGTTTGAGTGATTTTAAGATCTTCGACCGGACGCGGTTCTCCCGATTCATTCGAGGCATCAACCACAACTGCCGGTGATTCAATTGGGATCACGACATAGCCCGATGTGTCCAGAAAATCGAGATCCAGTTTTAACGGAGCAATCCGGTCAACTTCAGGACCTTTCGACTTCAGCAGGATGTAAGCATACGGAGTGAGCCGCCAATTTTTTTCGACCGCTGGAATGGACTCCATCGCGTCTGCACTTTGAAACGTCACATTGAGAATTTCGAACTGTTTCTCAAGAGCCTGGTTGACCGCATCATTGAATTTATCGCGGTAATCTTCGGTCGGTCGCCCATAGTTGTAGGCGTACGCCATGTTGTTCTGGTTCTGGACATATTTTCCGAAGCCACCCGACTCCCGTTCGATCTCAGAAGTGTGCAGCAAGTTCACATAGATTCCAAACGGCTGACCATGACCCACGTTTTCGCTGCCATCAATGGCTACTTCGAGTTTGATTTCGCTTACAAGATCCTTGTAATAGTCGTACAGATTCCGGGCCTCCCAAGCTCTTGGGTGATCCCCCACGATTTCGAATCCGCCTCGCAAATAACGGAATTTGATTTCCGGCTTGATCGGACTCATCCGAGTGAACATGTTGTTCGCCACTTTCGCCATGTGGTCTTCTGATAACTGGCCATCCAGCCCCAAAATCGCTTCTCGAATCTTGGGATACTGGCGTAAGTCGGGTGTGGTTTTGTTGGTAATCTTTCCTAAGTCACAGGCTCCCAACGACGCGTAGAACCAAAAATCGAATACCGAAGTGGATTGCTCCTGCTGTTCCAAACTGGTCACAACGTCCGCGTACTTTTCCGCGGCCCGTTCGAATTGTGCGAACGCCAAGTCTCGTCGATCTGAAAATTCTGAACTCTTTTGCACCGTTTGAGAGTAGGCATTTTCGTCGAACATCAAGCATGCCTTGGCCAAATGTAACTGCCAATTTTCAGGGGCTCCTTCGAGTGCTTCCTGAATGACTTTCAATGCCACTTCATAACCTCGAATAACTTCTTGCTGGACTTCTGGTTCTCGACGACGCGTTTTTTTATCTTCCTGATTCCGGATGTCCTTCCACTGGCCCGAAAGATTGGTTCGCATCTTTTGACAGATCGCGGCGACCGTTTCAGGTTTCAATTGGTCCAATTCCCCGAAAACATTTTTGACCGATTCGAGCCTGAAAACTTCCGCGCTGCTGTGGCAAGTAGTAAACGCATTGGCGAGTAAGCCTTCATCGACATCGACTTCCATTTTGCGGATTCGATCCACCCAACTTTTTAGCTCCTTCAAATTTCGTTCCTGTTTGGAACGCGTCAGCGGAATGGATTCCGCTTTCTGATCAAAGCCATAAAAATAGATATAGGGATTGCGTTGTCGTTTATCCGTATTGGGGTCGTGGTTGCGAGTCCAGATTTTCAAAAACTCTTCAATCAAATCCTTGGCGATTTCCGGATGCTCGGGCGCAATCTGTTCGATGAAAGGAAATGCTTTATCTTCTTCGTTGATTCGAAGGTAAAGATTAGCGGTCAATTTTCGCAGCTGTGTATGCAGACTTGGGCTGACAAATTCCTGCCATGTTTGACTTGGACAGATTTCAAGGATGTCGCCCAATTTAATCGGACGAGGATTTCGCTGACCCCCGTACCGGGAACGCCACTGATTTTCATCCACCCAGTAATAGTTGCCGTACATATCGATCTGCATGAACGTATTTCGACTGTTTTGTTTGGAATATTTAAGAGACGTTTCGGCTTCACTGATCCAGTTGTTAGCCAACATGGTCATGGCCTGTGCCCATTTGCCAGCAGTTTCTGGCGAAACTCGAATGAGATTTTCAACGGCTTCATTTTGCAGACTCAACAATTTAAATCTTGAAGTTTCCGAAACAGATGTCGCCTGCTTGGCCATCGTGGCTGACTTGGTCCCCAGATTCGTCAAGATCTTCATGCCTCGATCGGGGGCTTCAGTGAAGCTTGCGTTCAGCCATTGCTGGCCAACCTGTTTTTCAACCTGGGGCGAAAGTTCGATCAAATTGGTGAGTGCTTTTTCCTGATCACTGGGATCAAGATCATCCATTTTGAGAATCGCCTGATTGGCTTGCCATGCTTTTTCGAGCCATTGGGCAACTTTTTTGGTACGGTACCGGTTTAACGATACTTTGGACCAAATTTGCAGAGCTTCCAGATCCTCTAATGTTGATTCTTGTTCCAGCGATGGAAGGAATTGATCGACATCTTCGATTAAGCCGCCCGCCAACAATACCTGGGCCGTCGTTAACCTTTTAATTCGGTTCTGCTGTCCAAAATGTGTGGTACCCTTGGTCATGATAATTTCGATAAATTTCGAAAAATCGTGACCCGAATCTTTCGCAATCTTAATCAGTCTTCCAAGTGCATCGATTGATTTGATGGCAGGGGTGTTTTGTTCTGCTGGATCACCGGGAATCCCATTTGCCTCGCCCTGCGACTTGAGTTGCTGAATTAACTCAGGTGGTAAACTTTCAACCGTTACGCCCGGTGGCAACGATAGTTTTGAAATCAGTTCTTCGTCGGTCGGTTGATCCGATGTTGTTTCTTGATCTGACGCTTGGTTTTTCTGTTCGATCTGAATGGGATCAGGCGAAGCTTCTGATAACTGCAAAATATCTTCGGGTGTAAGAAAGCTTTTGGGAGGTGACTGTTGTCGATTCATTTGAGCGAACTGTTGGGCCATTTCAGGTGGAATTCCTTCCGGCATTACGCTCACTGATTTGGACAAAGCCGTCAGGACATGGCCGTATACTTTCGTTGCATTTTCCTTCTTCAGCGTGGCAAGGAAAGACTTCAAATTGTCCCATTTTCCGAGTTGCACGGAACGAACAAGCGAATCTACTTTTTTCCTGTTTTCAGCGTCAACATCGACATTCGCCTTCTTCGTTTCGACCACCGGAATCATGATCAATGAATCTCCGGTCGCCAATTCAGCGGATGCTTTGTTGCTGACGGCATCGGAGTCTACTTTTTTTCCAGGTGGATCACCGCCTGCTTGTGGATCGTCGCCGTTTGATGATTCTGTTCTGTTTGCAGGATCCTCGGCAGCCATGGATTCTGATGTTTTGGTTGGCTTTTCATTTTCGTGAGATTCAGGTTTTTGCTCAGGCGGCGGCAATGGTTGCACAGCTTTCGATTGTTCGCCAGAACTGGTGATCAGGTTTTCGCCTTTGGCGTTTGTAGCCTTCTCAATTTCCTTTAACTCTTCAACTTTTTTGGATTCTTGATCGGACGCTTTTGGTTCTGGTTTTTCATTGCTTTCGCGGTCGGCTTGAGGACTTACGACAGTCAATTTCTTGACCACCAAAGTTGTTCCGTCGACGCTCACTACTTCGGCTGTGATCGATGATGCTCCCTGCAACAAAGTGACTTTAGAATCTGCTTCAATTTCGGTTTCCGATTCACTGGTAAGCACCAGGATTTGACCCAAAACGTTTTCTACCTGTACTGAATATTTTTTAGGTTCCGTTTCTGATTTTGATTTCGATTCTGGGTCTTGATAACTCCACGCTTTCAGCATGTTTTGAGTCGTTCTTTCGAACTTGGCTTCTAACAAGAGTTGAACTAATTTATCTTCGGGCGACTCTTCAGGTTCGGCGGCAGCGGCGGCTTCAACCACCCCTGTGGAGACATCGGGTCCCGCTTGAACAGGCGACGTGACTAAATTTGGTGCGGCAGTTGGCAAGCTTGCCGGTGAGATTGACGTCGACCGGATCACGACCGGCGCAGAAATGACTTGTCCAAATGAAACAGATGCCTGTGAACAGAAAAGAAAGCAGACAATCAGGTAAACTTGAGCAAAAGCTGGCCGTGCCATTTTTTGGGATCCCTCACAAAGATTCGAAAGCTTCCTTTATTGTACACCCCGTTTGAGACGGCATTCTACTTAAATCCCTGATCGTCGGTTCATTCAACTTGCCTGGATCCATTTAGGTTTCCTACGATGATGGCAAAGTCGGTTTAGCTGGATGTCCGCTTTTCGTCCGACCGAAACCCAGCACTGTTTGGTGCTGAGTTGATCTAATGTCACTCGATCAGACCTAATCTGTCGCTTAGCATCGTCAATTTGCCAAAGACCGATTCGCGTCTCCATTTTAGTTCTTGTCCCGAATTCTCGTCGGTCACGATTCGTTTCGAATAAGCTGATTCCCAATAAGGCTCATGAATGAAAACCAAAATTCGACAGCAATTGAAAGAAATCATGTCGGCGACTGGTTTCCGCGATTGGTCCTCTCCTTTGGACGTTCCACATCTGGATCGTCCGCGATCCAGACCCGCCGATTTAAAAGGAGGCGGAAATCTGGCAGCCGTCTTCATGATGATTCATTTCAACGGAATCGGAACCGACGTGCGTGACGGTCACATCGTTTTAACCAAACGGCAGTCGGGACTGTCCAAACATGCCGGTCAGATTAGTTTCCCCGGGGGCCGCGTGGATGGTGATGAATCGCTGGAGCAAACTGCTATCCGGGAATCCGTAGAAGAAATCGGAATCGAACCAACAGCGGTAGAAGTTTTGGGCCCGCTTAATCCGATCTATATCCCGCCATCCGATTTCACAATGACTCCGTTTTTTGGTTGGCAATTTCAGCGACCTGATTTCAAAATCAATCCTGCAGAAGTCGCAAAATTGATCGAGCTTCCCGTCACTCATCTTCTTGATTCCAAAAATTTGGTATTCGAAGAAGTCCAATCGTTCGATCGTTCCGGCAACCCAAGAAAAATTCCTAACGTTCCGGTTTATCGATTCGAAGAACATCAAATTTGGGGTGCAACCGCAATCGTTTTGACAGAGTGGCTTTCACGCATTCCAAAGACTCAACAAAAAGAGACCGCAAATTGAAGACCAAATACGATTTTTTAAATCAATGCCACGCTCAACACAACCAAC
>JBCCSJ010000142.1:0-14139 GCA_039200505.1 Planctomycetota bacterium
GGGAAAAGATGGCCGAAGCGATCCAGAATGCTCAAAGCCCACAGGTTATGAATCTTCCCGGAAATATTCGATTTGAAGTCCTCACTGAAACGGTCAGAATCGTGGTTTCTGATTAACTGCCAAAGTTGAAAAGACACTCTTTGTGAAATGGTTTACGGGTGAGTTAGGCGTGTTTATACTGTCAGGCTAATCGAGGTCGGAATTCCAAGCCGAACGCCCTTCCAACTCAAACCCAATCATTTTGAAACCATGAATTCACAAGCTGCAGAAATTTATCCAAACCGGCAAAAGCTGTTGATTGCCGGTTTTTTGACGCTAATTGCCGCCGGAATTGGCTTTGCTGTTCGAGGGGGACTGCTTCCAATCTGGTCCCAAAAATATGGTTTTACGATGACCGAACTTGGAGGAATCACCGGGGGCGGGCTGATTGGGTTTGGCTTTTTCATTTTATTTACGGGAATATTTATCGACGCGATTGGCTATAAACCTCTTATGGTTATCGCATTGTTATGCCATGTCGTGTCGGCTGTGATGTTATTTGCTGCAACCCCCGTTTTTAACGCGTCCGGCAAGGATGCTTGCTATGACTTGCTGTTTTGGTCAATGTTCATTTTTGCTGTTGGCAATGGAATTTGTGAGGGAGTGATTAACCCGCTTACATCAACTTTGTTCCCGGAACAGAAGACCCACTATCTGAATATTCTCCATGCAGGTTGGCCGGCCGGTTTGGTGATTGGAGGTTTGATCGTATTTGGTGCTGGACAGGTTCCTTGGGAGTTGTTGATGGCAACTTTCTTGATCCCAGTTGTGATCTATGGGTTCATCGCATTAAAAGAAAAGTTTCCCAAAACCGCAGCCCAAGAAGGCGATATTTCTTATGTTGGCATGTTTTCAAGCATCGTCGGTCCCTTTTTTATCCTGCTCTTGCTTGCCCATGCTTGCGTTGGATACGTCGAGTTAGGAACCGACAGTTGGATCAACGCGATCACCGGAGCCATCATGAAAAGTGCCGCTCTTGGCACCGCGTTGTTTATCTATACTTCACTTTTGATGACCGGCCTGCGATTCTTCGCCGGTCCCATTGTTCACAAGATCTCGTCGCTCGGGCTTCTGTTTATTAGTGCGATCATTGGTGCGACTGGGCTTTATTTGATCAGTATTGGAGATAGCGTGCCGTTTATGTTTTTTGCGGCTACGGTTTACGGCATCGGCAAAACATTCCTTTGGCCAACCATGCTGGGTGTTGTTGGAGAACGATTCCCCAAAAGTGCCACCGTTGCCATGGCAATGCTGGGCTGTGTCGGAATGCTTTCGGCAGGCTACCTAGGTGGTCCCGGAATCGGTTACAAGCAGGATTACTTCGCGTCCAAATATCTGGAAACTCAAAGTTCAGATACCTACAACCGAGTGAAAGCTCCTAATGAAAACGGATTCTTAACGTTCCCTAAAATCCAGGGAATTGACGGGGCAAAATCGGGGATGATCAAAGACAATGGTCAAGCGATGCTCGCCGAAGTGAAAATTGCTGGCGATGAAATCACTTCAGAGAAATTCAAATCGTTGAAGGGTCAACTCGATTGGTGGACGGCGAATAAACAATACGCTGCTACTGACAAAACTCCGGTTGAAGAAGCCGAGTTGCAAGGGAGCCGGATGGCTATCCGTTACACGGCGATTATTCCTTGCTCGATGGCAGTCCTTTACCTGTTGTTATTAATCGGGTTTAGAGCACCTGAAAATGAAGACGACAACCATGGTGCCGAGGGAGAAGGCTAGTTCGGATGCCGTCCATCTTGACTGACGATTGAAAGTTTTTATGGGTCAGCAAGTCGACAAAAATAAAACTTCTTCAGCCGACAAAGACGGTTCCACTCCGGATCCGGATCCAACTGTAAAGCGACCTGTTCTATTTGGGGTCGCTTTCGCGCTATTGCTCGGTTGGATCGCCTATTTGGCATACGTTGCTTGGTTAGTCATTGGTTATTAGTACTGCCATCGACATTCAAAAGTTGATCGGGCTAAAGATGAATTTGAATATCAAGCTGTCCGACCGAAAATGATCAAGGATTACCAAGCAATCGGCAAATCAGTATGGCTTATGATATGAGATCATTGGGAACGCTTTGACGCGTAGTTTGACAGAACGGACACTGATGTTTGCCAGCCATCAGTTAGCAAGTGCGAAAGTTTTGCTTTGTCCGCCATTTTGTGAACTGACCCCTTGCCGATCTGTTTTCGCCGGGGGCATCTCACAGCCTTGATTTCGTCCCAATTTGATCGAAACAATTCTTGGATTGTCGCGTGCAATTTTTGGTAAGTCGACGCAAGTGTTTCACCTCCGCTTTCGAATTGCAATTCTTGTTGGCAAATGATGTCTCCGGTATCAACACCTTCATCCAGGTAATGGATGGTAACCCCTTTCGGCGTATCCTCAATAAAGCTCCAGAAATTCGGATCGGCTCCGCGATTCCAGGGAAGAAAAGAGATGTGAAGGTTGATTGCCCGGCTCGGAAAAAGGTCAAGCACTTCAGTTCCGATGATATGTCGGTAGCCATAACTGACAAGAAAACTGAACTCTTGAGAAGCAATATCTTTGATAGCCAATTGGTTGACGGTTTGCACCACTTGCTCGCCGTTCAATTGTAGCCACCGAATCAAAGGTGAATCTTCAGGACCCAGGAATAAGATTTTTTCGCTCGACCTCAAAGGCTCCCTTCCTTTTATCTTCTGTTTTTGCAATGAGCGATTCAGCGGCCAATCCAACGGACGAGATTCGAATGAATGTCATTTGGCCCGGTATGGACTTACGTCTAGCATCGTACCAAAATCTTTTTCCTAAAACATTTGGCTTGTGGATCAAAGTGGGCGGAATCGTTAGCGCACTTTGGCGTAAATGGAATGGCAATCAAAATGAAAATTGTAGCTTTAGATGGTTGTACCCTAAGTCCGGACAATCCTTGGACACCAGTGGAACAACTGGGCGAGTTGACTGTCTATGAGAATACGACATCCGATCAAATTTTCTCCCGTGTTTCCGATGCCAACATCATCATCACTAATAAAGTGCCGTTGGATCACAACCTTTTGGGACAACTGCCTGACCTTAAGTTCATTTCGGTAACTGCGACCGGATTCAATGTGGTCGATGTCGTGCACGCACGCCAGATGGGAATTCCGGTTTCTAACGTCCCAGTGTACAGCACTATGTCGGTGGCCCAGCATGTATTTGCAACCCTATTGAGTTTTATTCACCAACCGAATGAGCATCACTTGGCAATCCAGGGCGGCAGATGGCAACAAGATGGAAACTTTTCATTTTGGCTTAAACCACTCTACGAGTTGGCTGGGAAAAAGTTTGGAGTGATTGGGTTGGGGCGGATCGGGCAGGCAACCGCCAGGTTGGCCGCGGCTTTTGGGATGAAGCTGGTCGCTGCCTCCCGAACTCAAAAACCGGTTGATAATTTCCCCGAATTTGAATGGATGTCAATTGAGGAAGTTTTCTCTACTGCCGATATCGTTAGTCTCCATTGCCCTCAAAACGAATCGACAAAGGGAATGGTGGATCGAGTATTGCTGTCCAAGATGAAAGCTAACGCCATTTTGATCAACACGGCCCGCGGCGGTTTGGTAGATGAAACGGATCTCGCCGAAGCGCTGAACCTGGGACAAATTGCAGGCGCTTTGTTGGATGTCGTTTCGGAAGAACCGATCAGTGAGGACAACCCTCTTTTGACTGCTCGAAATTGTCTGCTCACACCGCATCTGGCATGGACGACGATTGAAGCGAGACAAAGGTTGATGCAGACCACTGCCGATAACATTCAGGCATTTCTAAACGGCGAACCGATTAACGTGGTCAACAAATAAAGCCTTGGCCTACTCAACTCTTTAAACCAAGATTCGTTTCAGCAAAGTTCGTAATCTGCCGCCCGTTCATCTAATACCGAGGAAACTTCAGAGTCATCCCTTCTCTAAGATCCAACGGATTTCGCATCTGAAACCGATTGGACGTATAAATATCAAGATAAAAATTCGGACGGCCGAAATACTTCGTCGAGATCGACTGCAACGTTTCTCCACCTGTTACTTGATGCTGAATCATTTGTCCTGGTTCAAGAACGGGCTGAGGGGTTTCCAAATTTGTCCGACCGCGATTCATTACCGATCGAATCTGATTGTCGGAATTCGTATGATTTTTGCCAGTAGTGTTCAACAGTGGGGTCGACGGCAACAAAGTACGTACTCGATTTGCATCGGGTCCGGTCGATTGAGGTTGCGTGGTTTGACTTTGCGTCCAATCCTTTAGCCGATTGCCCGAAAAAGTTCCGGCAAATGTTCCGGCGTCCTGGCTGACTTGGGGATCCACCAGCTGCTTGCCTTCGGGAAAGGGTGGATCACTGTAATCGTATCCAGAAACTTCCCTTAGATCTTCAGCAACTCCTTCCGAATCACGAAGCTGCAGGGGTGCCTGTCCTACTCCACGCTGCCCACTATTGCCATTTTCAGCCAATTGGTTTGAGTTGATTGAAGTCAATTTATCGTTATCAATTTTTGATGTAGGCGGACTGGAATCCACCGACTCCCAATTCGACTCGGGTGGCTTTGAGTTGGGACCGCTTCCAGAACGATAATTTCTGTTTTCCGAAGCCAATTTTTGCATCTCCGGAGGCTGACGGTTTTCACCAGCGTTAAGCAGTTTGGGCACGAAATCATCGGCCGTAAACCAAGAAGAATCTTGTTCGGGTTTCGCAGTCTTGATTTCATAAGTCTGGATCGGTTCCGTTTCTGCAATCGAACGATTGGCCCGCATCTGGTTGGCAAACTGCTTTAACCGTCCCGGCTGAGCCTCACCCGACCGCACGATCCTGGATGCCGATTCGCCAGCCATGGATCCATGGCGTCCGATACCATTCGTCTCGGGCAAAGCAATCGGAGTGTTTTTAAACTCGGCTGCAATTTCAGAAAAATCGGGAATCAGATGGTGCCCCGAAGACCTGCCAAAATCATTTCGTCTCAAATTGGACGGACCTTTTTCACTCGGTTTTTCCAGTTGGCTCGGCGGTGGAAGCAATGAATCGTTACCGGCAAGATCAGTCTCATCGAAAGCACTTGCTGACCCTAGGCCTTTCGACAAACTGTTAAATGGCTTTTTCATGGTGACGATGGGAGCTGGTCGGCGAGTTAACCGATCGAGCTCTCCGTCACCAATTCGAGATTGGATCATCCCACTCCCGTTGTCATTGATTGCAGAGGTAAGAAGGTCTGTGCCCTGATCCTGACCGGTCTGATTCTTTTGAAATCCAATCATCCCCAGCGGAGACTGATTATTGACGTAGCTTCCGAACAGGAAGGCGATTACCAAGCATACAAGACCGAGCGTAATTTGCTGAAACGAACCCATGTCAGTTTTCCATGAATTGATGTGATTTGAATGGCGTCCAGACCCTTCTAATCACGTTGCTTCCGCCAATCCATGGCAGGTCAATGACCGTGTAAATATTGCATATTGGGGATCCTTGGTACGCGATTTGTCCCAACTTGGATCGGAACCCAACCTTAAGATTTCTGGTTTTTATGAACACGTAAACCTTGTGGGGGCCCAGAAGCTCTTCCACAGCAGCCAATTCACAATTGCTTAACCTGAATAGAAGCAGGAATTCGGCCAGAAATAGGCGACAAAGGGCGAACGAACGAGTTGGCCAGAATTTCGAATCAAACCCGCAGAAAAACTCCAAACGCAAAACCCAAAAGCCAAAAGCCAAAAGCCAAAAGCCCGAAGGGCTTCAACAATTAAGCCCAAGGCAACGCCTGTGGGTGACAATGGAGACTCGACACCAAGCCCTGAAAAGGCGAAACAATCCAAACCAAACCCGCAAGAAAAACGCCAAACCCAAAGCCCGAAGGGCTTCAACAATTTAGCCCAGGGCAACGCCCTGTGGGTATCAATGAAAACTCAACACCAAGCCCTGAAAGGGCGGAACAACCCAAACCAAACCCGCAAGAATAACGCCAAATACAAAGCCCGAAGGGCCTATAAAATCTAGCCCAGGGCAACGCCCTGTGGGTAATAATGAATACTCGACAGCAAGCCCTGAATAGGCCCAACCGGTTCAACAGGAATGGCTAACACCCTATCTACTCTCCGGCCGTGAACCAATCACTACTCGGCTTCGAAATCTACTTCACCGGGATTCAAACCAACCGTGTTCATCAACCACAACAGGGAAGGAGATGCAACAAAGATCGAACTGTAGGTACCCACTAAAACACCAATGACCAGTGCAAACGCGAAACCGTGAATCGCATCCCCTCCAAAGAAATAGAGGATGAATACAACGATGAACGTCGTAATCGATGTCAGGATTGTTCGACTCAATGTTTGCGAAATACTCGTGTTGATCATGTCCGCAGTGATTTCTGTCCGTTTTCCACGAACTTCACGTATCCTATCGAACACCACAATCGTGTCATTCAAAGAATATCCAATCACGGTCAAAAGGGCCGCGACAACCTCGAGACTAATCTTGAATTCCACAATTTTCAAAAATCCAAGGCCACCAGCTACCCAGTGACTGATCGCAATCGCTCCTAACACAATCAAAACGTCGTGAACCAGAGCAATCACAGCGGATAAACCGAAAGCGACATTCTGGAATCGAATCCAGACATAAGCGATGATTCCGAGCAAGCTGGCCATAATTGCCGCCAAAGCTTGAAATTGAGTCTCCTTCGCAATCTGGCCACCTACCTTGCTCGCAGTTGGGAAGTAGGGTTCTTGATTAAATTTCTCGGCCCAAACGGCGAGAATTTGATCTGCTTCGGCTTCATTGCCAACTTCGAGCGTCACCGTCCATTTCGCTGCTCGTGTCGAAAGTGGGGTCGCCCCGTCGGCTACGGCTTCTGTATCCACCACGATCTGTTCTTCTTCAAGAGCCAGATCAGCTTCAATCGATGCTTCCAGAATCAAGGCTCGCACCGACTTGCCAATCAATTCGGGATCAACGGTGACATTTCGAGTGACACGCACAAACGAAGGTGCTTCTTGGGCTGAAGTTTCATCTTCGGAAACTTCATCCCCATTCGCCGGGTCAGTCGAATTCTGACCTTCCGGTTTTTCATCTTGATTGCTTTGGGTGGATGTATTCGTCGTTTCCTGCGGATCAGGCGTTTCTGAATTCGGATTCGAATCCGGTTCCTGATCGGAAGATTCATTTTCTTGGTAACTCAAAAATGACGAAGTTGTCGCCTGGATTGAAGCTCCGATGTAGGCGTTTCTCCAAGTTCGAGTTCGCTGGATCGAGCCCGTTTCTTTGACCGGTCCGTCAACTTTCACTTTGTGCAACCGAAGTTTACCGGCAAAAACTTCGGCAAGTATCTCGTCCAGTTGATCAAATTTTGGAGCATCGCCACCTTCCCAAGCCGGAAGATTGCTGTCCACTTTAAAGACCTTACCGGCTAATCCTCCCGCGTTTTGAGCACCAAATTCGGTGACCGTAAACTCAATTTTTTCTCCGTCATGTTCGCGGTTTAATCCAAGCAGAGTCTCACGAATCTCTTCAACATCCTGAGTTTCATTGAAAACCATTCGTACCGTTGAACCGCCACGAAGGTCGTGGTTGAGTATTTTCTTGCCCAAAGAAAAAATCCCAAACAATCCGCCAACAATCAGCACTAAAGAAACCACTCCGGTGAGGCCGGTTTTACCAAGAAAGTTGAATTTGGATTTGTCAAGAATTCTCGTCATGCTCAACGCTGTCAACCAACGCTTCCTTTCGAACACGTCGAAGATCAATCGAGAAACGTAGATCGCAGTAAACATCGACATCAAGATCCCCAAAATCAATGTGACAGAGAATCCTTTAATCTGCTCGGTACCAATCACGTACAAGACGATCGCTGTAATCAAGGTCGTCACGTTGGCGTCGACGATCGTTGTGGTCGCTTTGTCGAATCCGTTTCGAATTGCCATTCGCAACGCGGCGCCTCGGTCTAGTTCTTCCCTGATTCGTTCGAAGATCAGAACGTTAGCATCAACAGACATACCGACGGTCAAAACCAAACCTGCCAAACCAGTCACTGTCAGCGGCTGGTTGATTGCCATAATCAAAGCCAGGATAAACACCAGGTTCAACAGAAGTGCGATCGTCGCAACGACGCCTGCAAATCGGTAGTACAAAACCATAAAGACTAAAACCAAAAGCAAGGAACTGCCGATCGCCCAGATTCCTTTCTCCTTTAGCTCTTGTCCCAAAGTTGATTCAATAAAATCGCGACTAATAGGCGCCTTGTTAAGGGCCACATCTAACTCGCCCGATTTCAGGTTGATAATAAGTTCACTTACCTCTTCCTGAGTAAAGTCCCCAGTGATTTGACCGCTGCTGAAGATCGCCGATTGAATATTGGGGGCCGAGTGAATCTGATTGTCCAATACGATTCCCAGTGGCCGTTCAATATTGGTGGTCGTTAACATGCCCATCTTGGCACTGCCTTCGCCTGACATGTCAAAAGTCACCGCGCCACGTCCGGTGTCATCAATCGATTGCGAAACGTTGGTGAGGTGTTTCCCTTGGACGTCGGAATCTTCGGTCGGAGCAATGACCAAAAGCTGGGGCGTTCGAATGCCTTGGGCGTCACAATATCTTGCCAGATCAAGTCCGCCGTTTCCGTTGGAGTTTCGCGGAATGTCAAACGGATTGATTAATTTACCAGTCGCTTTGTTTCGAATCAGAGCCGCGTTGTCGGGGAAATACTTATAGGGGATGACTGGAGGCTTTGGCTCATTTTCGGGATAGACTACCTTGGCGAAATCGACCCAGGTCGCCACCAATTTCTTTTCACCACCTGAAGTGTCGTAAACGCCGCGTCCACGTCCACCTTCTTCGGCCATTTTGCGAGCCAGATCAACCTCGTTCGGGAAGTCTTCGCCATTGGCTACGATTCGAAATTCCAGTTTCCCGGCTTTGACCAAGCGAGCCCAAATCGCGTCCGCCTCTTGAGGGTCTACCGAAGGAATGGTCACTTCGATTTTATCTTCGCCCAAGGGACGAATCATGATTTCTTTAGTACCCGATGGATTCACCCGGCGGACAAGCGCACGAATAATATCCTTAGCCGTTCGTCCTTCCGCCATAAAAGAGTCATCATCCTCTTGCAGGGCTTCTAAATTCAACGAGCCCACGATGTTGATTCCGCCGCGAAGGTCGACACCAAATTTGGGAGGCCATTTTGACCAAATCATGAGACTGGCGACCAGTAGGACGACCAGCACTAATGCCATCCTGCCCGAGTAGTCGTTTAATCGCAAAGTTGCCGCGATGAGTTTGGCAAAGTAGATCCCCAAGACGACGGCAGCGATCAATAACAAGACGACGAACCAACCCGTTCGATAAAAAGGGATCGCTTTGTCGACGGTGTCGGCAGCCTGTGCCAATGCAAAAATGTTTCCAGAGCCAAGCAAGCTAGAGCACAAATTCCCTAACATTTGGGCAGTTCCTAACGTGTAATGTTTTTAAGAAATCGCGATTGTGGTTTCACAGCGATAACGCTGCATCAATTTTTCTCGTTTTCGTCTGACACAACGCGAATGATAGAATTGGCAAGGACCTGCATTCGGGTATTGCTTGAATCATCAATACGAATGGTCACATACTCAGAATCAGAACGATAATTCACCACCGTCCCAAGAATCCCGCCGGCAGTGACGACGCGGTCATTCTTTTTGAGATTTGCCAAAATTTCAGAAGTCTTTGCCTGGCCTTTGGCTTGCGGTTTGGCTGTCATTACAAAATATAACAACATCACAGCAATGAATGCTGGAAACATAAAAGACAACGAGTCGAAAAAGCCAGGCTGCTTCGCCACTTCTTCGCCAACCTCATTGGCTTTTTCAGCTGTTTTGCCGACCTGAGTTTGAGCGATCAGATACCAGCAAATGTTGTATAGATTTTCCATAAACCAATTCTCGCAAACGTAAATTCAAGCGATCATTTTTCGATCATTCACGATGCAATTTGAGCGGATGAACGCGACCGACCCACGTCGACCAACATCCAATCCCCACAAATTTAAGCTTTTAAAATAAAAGTTCCGGGATTTTCCAGCAAGTCCAAACCCACCCACTTGATCAGTTTGCACGAATAATCACACCAACTCAAGCGATCATTTGCGGCATACTGCTCTTTATCACGCCTCAAGCCCCCAACCACTCTTTCGTTCGGCATAAAAATCGAGAAAACAATCGTTAGCGATCGCTTCTCGAGCCTGAAGCATCAGTCTTTGATAATAGGCCAGATT
Organism: Planctomycetota bacterium; assembly: GCA_039200505.1. Lineage (GTDB taxonomy): Bacteria > Planctomycetota > Planctomycetia > Pirellulales > Pirellulaceae > Mariniblastus. Next base: position 10,294 of record JBCCSJ010000142.1, read on the forward strand.
GTGCAACGAAAGTAAAATCGGCCCCATCATTTCTCCGGCTTTGAAAAGATGGCGAAGATAGGCTCTGCTCAAATCAGCATAGGGCGTCTTCACTTCCGCCTGGATCGGACGCGGGTCTCGTTCGTGGCAAGCATTTCTAAGTTTTAAATGACCAGAATCGGTAAATGCCATCGCATTGCGACCATTGCGAGTCGGCATGACACAGTCGAACATATCCACACCTCGACGGACTGATTCCAACAGATCGATGGGTTTGCCCACCCCCATCAAATAGCGTGGTTTCTCTACGGGTAACTCAGGGCATGTCACATCGAGCATGGCGTACATCTCTGCAGGAGGTTCGCCGACGCTCAATCCACCAATGGCGTATCCGGGAAATTCCAGTTCGATCAGACGCCGGCTACTTTCGACCCGAAGACCAGGATCTAACCCGCCTTGAACGATCGCAAACTGGATTTGATCGGAACGAGTATGCGATTCTCGGCAACGCGCTGCCCAGCGGATGCTTCGATCCATCGCGTCTTTCACATTTTCAAAAGTGTTTGGTAGGGCGACGACGTGATCAAGAACCATGGCGATATCAGCCCCCAATTCTTCCTGGATCTTGACACTTCGTTCCGGGGTTAGCTCGATTCGAGATCCATCGACATGGGAACTAAAAACGGCGGCCTGTTCAGTAATTTTAGTTAGCTTGCCCAAGCTGAATATTTGAAATCCGCCGCTGTCAGTCAACATCGGCCCCGGCCATCCCATAAACTTCGGCAACCCGCCCAAATCCCGAACCACATCCGAACCTGGCCTGAGATTCAAATGATAGGTGTTCCCAAGAATGATCTGGGCACCCGTTTCAGCAACCAGTCCCGTTGTCAGTCCCTTAACGGTGGCACATGTTCCTACCGGCATAAAAGTTGGTAAGTCGATCTCCCCCCTCGGCGTTCTTAATTTTCCAAGTCTGGCCCGGCAGTGTTTGTCGGTGTGAATCACCTCGAACGAAAATCCAGATTTGTCCATTCACCGCTCCCGCTGATACCCGACCTCAACCCGACCACCACCGTGGCGAAGACGAAGATCAGGGCAAAAAAAAGCCCGGTCAGTCACCGGGCAAAATCGTTTTAAGTAGTTGAGGTCTCTACTCGCCTCGCAACGACAAACTAGCCTGTCCTAGTTTCTCGCGAACTTCGGTCAATGATGTCACTCCGAAGTTTTTACATTCCAGTAAGTCATCGGCCGACTTACGCACTAGCTCTCCAATCGTCGTCAATCCCAATCGAGTCATACACTTTCGTGCCCGGACCGACAGATTCAGGTCGGAAATGGGACGGTCCAACAATACCTGCTCTTCAGGAGAAAGATGGCTCAAGTCGACTGGTTCTTCCTCTTGATCTTTCTGGTGTGCAAATTGCCCAATCACCAATCCCTTGTTGGCCATCATTTCACGAATTTCGACCAATGAGGTTTCGCCAAAGTTCTTACTGTTTAGTAATTCAATTTCAGATACCTTGCAGAGGTCTCCTAACGTCAAAATGCCCATCTTTTGAAGGCAATTTCGAGAACGGACGGATAGTTCAAATTGAGCAATCGGAATACTCATCACGCCAGCAATCTGCTGTCTTAGTTTTTCGCTGTCGTGATCATAGTGTTCGTCCATCGACGCAATTGCATCGGAACGATAAAGCGTGGCTCGATCATGGGCAGGAAACGCATCGAGGATACGGTCGTAACAACTTACCGCACGCTCGTACTGATCGTGATCTTCATAAATCAAACCCAGATTCAATAGTGCGCCGACGTTGGCTGGAAAACTTGCGGCGGCGCGCTGGTACAACTCGATCGCTTTTTCGTCGTTGCCGCGACGATCATTCTCCATCGCAAGTCCAAACAGAGCTCCCGGATGAGTGTCTTCCAATTCGACAGCCCGTTCGTAAAGCTTGTAAACTTCGTCAGGGTTGTCGAGCCGAACAGCAATGGTTGCTCCACGCTGATACAGATACTCGGCGGTCTGCTCGATCGGGCCGAACATGTTGTCCAGAATCTGCATCGCGCCGTCGTAATCACTAGCCAGCCGCTTGGCTTCAGCGATTGCGATGTTGCACAGATCCGCGTTGTAACCTGCTCGCTGAGCCGAATCGTAACACTCCGCTGCTCGGACATAATTCTTAAGAGCAAAATGGGCACGCCCTTGATAGAAATGAGCCAACGCACCCCCATCGGCATTTTCCAATGTAGCGATCGCCGATTCATAGTTCCCAATCAGGTATTGGCAAACCCCTAATCGTACCGACGCGGCGGGTGTTCTTTCGGTTTGTGACTCCAGCTGTACCGTGACATCACGCAGGCTGGGAAACTGCGAATAATCACTTGAAATCCGATTGGAGATAAATTGGATTTCGTTGGGACCAAATGAACTGTTGGATAAAAGTATGTCTTTCAGATCAACTTCCGGAATCTGAGTCATCGAGGACCTCTGGGCGGTTCAGTTAAAATCGTTCATGTCCGAACACGGAAAGATTTTCCGCGTCGAATTTTGTCTGAATTTTCTCAATCCCAGATTTTGCCATTTTTACCGTTTCCTCGCAACGGCTTCTATTTCGAGGAATCAGGCTTGGGTGCAGGAGTGAGTCAGCGACGGTTTAGCTCAGTGCCTCGAATTTTCGGCGTTTTTCCCTTCTGTTTTGGCCTTCAGGAAACTTGGCAGAGGTTGTGCCAGCCCATCCGAACCTTACCGGCCAAAATCATTCATAGCCCGGGATAGTTTCAGGCCTTAAGCCAATTCTGGGAAACCAAATCTGGGGACAGGCAGGTTCTTAGATAGCGCGTCATAGAATTTCTACGGCGGCACGATGCATGACCAACTCGGCCGAAAGTGACCACGCTACCTTGACCAAGCGAGTTTGCCGCCAATGGATAGCAAACCCACTTCAGGTCGATGCCGTAGACTGCTGACTATCACAAATCTCAGTCCAGAGATTGGAACTTAAGCCATCCTCCGACACTGCTGAACACCTATTGGGATTCACCGTGAGTCATGAACTCTAAGCCAACGTGGTAATAGTATCCCACTTCCTTGCTATGTACGACGCGAGCTAAGACGTCAAAAACGGGGCCCACGGTCGGTTGAATGGTCAATAAAGCATATTCTCGCCCAATCGGATTGGGACAGACCATGCCAATCCCATGTCGCGAAACGTCTCGTGAAATCGCTTGCTGGTGATAAATAGTTCCATCCTCATCCATGGTGGAAATGCAGATCGGAACGGTGACCCGGATTCGCTTACTTTCGCGTCGAGAGCAGGTGACAGGCTCATCCATCAGGTAGATTTTTTTCAGCCGATCGTAAAATTCGACAATTTCGTTTTTACTGCGACTCAATCGGGGGGTGGTAGTTTTAATCATAACTTTTTGGTGGGAAGTAGTTTCGGGTTGGTTGTGTGAAGAACAATAGGTTGTCGTTTTTATGACAACAGGGATTTCCCGATTTTTTCGGTGAAATCTTCCCCAGCGGCTTTTATCCCGACGCTAATTTGCGATTAAAAGTAGTTAAAGGCAAATCCAAGAGCAAAAATTTGCCGGCCCGATGTGGCGAGAACCCTCGTTGGCCCGTTGATGAGAGCCTGGTAGCGAATCCAGTTGTTTTCGGGTCTTCGGTGCCGAAGCGGCAAAAGTTTTCCTTGGGCTAGTCCGTCAGTTTGAATGCTTCAAAAAGGTCGAGCACTTCCCTTTGAATCGGGATCTAAATTCCTACCGGATGGAAGAGCCGCCGCTGCTGCGTTTAAGAAAGGCCGACTCAATGCGGCAGGGATATGACGGTAACATCCCACAAAGCCACCGGCGGGAGTCGAACCCGCA
>JBCCSJ010000143.1:0-14134 GCA_039200505.1 Planctomycetota bacterium
CGACAGGAAAAAAAACCAGTGGACAGTCGGGCTTTACCAGTCGTTTTGGCGTTAGCTACGAACCTGAAAGTGTTGTTCGCAGAGTGATGGTGCGCCGTAATTTTATGAACTGTCGCAATCGTTAGCCCGCCAGCCATGTACCTGATACTGCTGCTGTGAAGTCTCCAACTCAGAGCTACCTTGTTCCTCCATGTTTTTGACGTCTTGGTTTTCCATGAACCAACTGAAGCGGTCATCAAATAAGATTCGGGAGGAAGTTGACGGGTTAGATTTTTGACAACCACTGGCCGCGGACGCCGCTGGCACTCACGACTAACTTCGTTTTGGCAACCAATTTGAGCGATCAACCCAATCAAGACTGCCGACGACAACAAGATATTGGTTCTCATTCCACACCTGTGATAACCAACCGCTCAAAGGTACCTGGGTTGCAATCACTGGCAAAAGCGAATTTCGGTTGAAACAAACCCCATGTTATGGTCTGCCAGAGTCGGCGGCCAAAGCCTCTAATTGATCACCGCTCCGGCATCAAAGAGCCCGAGTTGGTTTGGAAACAACGAATAAAGTGTGTTGGTGAAGTAGAGGTTGACCGCTTCGGAGGCTCTTTGAATAGGCATTCGCGGTACCAAAACGATGTCGGAATCTCTTAACCAAAGATCGTCAGAAGGATATGGTTTTTTGCCTAACAAGGCACCTTTTAAATCGACTTTGGTTGCCACTAGTCGCCAGTCCTGATCTCTTCGGAAAATAATAATCTGTCGCTCGTTGCCACCGGCGATTGTTCCTTGGGCCAATGCCAAAGCCTGTAACACTGTCGTTGGCCCCGTCAATTCGAATCGACCCGGTTCGGCAACTTGTCCGAGCACATAAATCGCTCTGGGGGCACGCTGCAACAGTCTTGGCGTCACTTCGATCCCACCCTGTCTTAATCGGTACCTTGCATTGACTTCTCGGGCGACCTCATCCAAAGTCAACCCGATCGCTGGGATGCTTCCAATTCCAGGTAACTGCACAGTTCCGTCAGGTGAAACGACGGATTGTTGGACTTGGCCCCCTTGCCCAGCCCTTGCATCGACCGAATCTATTAGGTCTAGCAGGGGTGTGTTTCCGCTTGTTACTTGAACTACGATTGCCGGATTCTTGACGTAAGTCGAATACCGGTCGTTCAATTCAGCCTGTAAGTCCTTTACCGTCTTGCCGGCCGCCTGAACCTGCCCGATCAGGGAAAGCGAGATGAAACCGTCGGACAGAACTCCAACCTGAGGTTGATTCAATTCAGGATCGATGGCTGAATTAATAGCGATCGTGTCACCGACGAATAGCTGATAAGGATACAGAGATTTTTCACGTGTCCGCAAATAAACAAACTCGACCTGGTCGTTTACCCGTAATCGGTAGATCGGAACGTGAGGAGTACGATGCGGTCCGATGTATTCACCATAAGCGAATTCCTCAAATGGAACTTGCTGAGCGTCTTTCCAGGTCGGCTCATTTCGGCATCGCCTAGCAAGGTCACCGTTGACTCCTCGCACAGTTTGTCCGTACCCATTGGAGTAACCAAAGTTTTGTCCCATGGCGATGCCACCGGAATCACATCCATTGCATCCAGTTGTCAAGCAACTGGAACATCCGGCATGTCCACCGCCAAATGTCGGGCTTCCGTAAGCTTGAGGGATTTGCCCGATCCCGGGCTGTGCGTGATCGTATCCCTGGCAAAGTTGAAAATTCTCGTCGTAGATGACTTCCGAATTACTTTGTACTGAATTCAATGAGTTCAGTTCCTCGCCTTGATTCCGATCCGCAACCGGGGTGACCGAAAGAATTGGCACTTCATCATGACTACTTCTGTGAGAATTCGAAGGCGAACTGAAAATGTAAGCCGCGATCCCCAGCAGGACCAGGCAAGCAGCACTCTGCAAAACTTGAACAGTCTTCATCGCGAAAAATTCCTCGGCAATATTTTCTAAACTTGGGTCATGTCTTGTTTTTGATCGGTCAGCCAAATTTGTAGCTTGGCGGGTATCAAAAAAGATTCTTGAGGTAGCTGTTGAACTGCTGCCATTTCGAATCATCTTGTTTCGGTTCCTCATTAGCAGAAGGCTCTTCGGCTGATGCCTTTCTTTCAGGTTGCGGGATGCGGCGAATCTGGTTGGCGTTGGAAGCGACGCGGGTACTCGAATTCATTTGAGAATCAAATTCCATGATTCCAGTCTGGTTGAACGTTCCGGGAGCCATCCACTGAATCATGCTGTTTTGACCCGACGGGATGTTGGAATTCATTGCCAACCTGGACTCCTTGGTAGCCAGTTTGGCAAAGTTATCTTCGCCAAGCCGGTTGTGAATTCGTGCCAGGTTTTGCCAAACCAATGGCGAACGATCCACGATCAAGCTCTTTTTCAATAACTCTTTTGCCTCTTCGGTCCGGCCATTGCGAGCCATTAGGACTCCCAGTTCATTTGCGCTGCGATGGTGCTGGGGATCGGCAAGCATGGCGGCCCGGTGATAAACGATGGATTGGAATTGTTGAGAGTTGCCGGGAACATTGTTCTGTTCTGAACGTAGACGATGCAGCTTGCCAAGGCAAAACAAAGCTTCAGCGGCAACCACGGTGCGGCCGCCAGCGATATCGAAGTAGTTTTCTGCAAATTCAAGGTACCTGGCCAGTGCACTGCTGGCGGTCATCGTGGATGCTTCTTCAACCGAAACGGCTCTGCAGCGATGTCCTTCGATAATGTTCCTGACATCGAATGCTACTTGTGAGTTTCGTGGAATAAAATCGCCAGATTCTCTCAGGGCCAGACCAGCCAGGCTGAGCGCTTTGGAGTAATCGTTTCCGCCAGATTGGGCGTCAATCGCTTCGGCAACGATTCTTAACGCCGATATGAATTCTTCATTGGCAGCAAAGGCGGCTCCGCGTCGGGCGAGTGTTTTCCCGTACTCGATTCTTCGGGCCGCCTGGATTTCGACATGCCGAGGGAGCGCCATCTGCAGGGGAACAATGTCTCGTGAGATTCTTACGTTGTCAGCCTGGATAATTTCTTTGGGCAGGCCAACTTCGGCAATTCGTTCTGACATGGCTGAACCAGGCAGACGATCGATGGTGACCGGAGCCTGCTGTTCCATTTCTGGCGGGTTTTCCATATAGGCAGTCGCCTGTCGAAGTCCGTTCTGTTCCAGCGTCTGTTCAACTTGGTCTTGTTGTGCAGTGAAGTCCGTGAACGAATCTTCGAGCGGTATGATCTCTCCAGGACCGATATCGATAAAAGATCGAACCGATTCCCCTTCTGAGATCGGTTGGGTCATTTGCACTCTGGCAATCGGTTGTTGTTCCATCGAAACCGAACCTGGCACGTCGATTCGACGCGAATTGGAATGGTGATTCATCATCGAGCCATTCATTTGCCTGTTGTCGTGGATACGTGTGTTGCCAGTCGAACCGGTGTGAGGTTCCGCGATCAAATTACCAGTGATTGATTCGTAACTTGTTAGCTCAACCGACTTGTGGGAATCTTTTTTTCCTGCCATCACCCAGACAGTACCCACCGCGAAACAGATGACTAAAAAGAAAAGGTATTTCGAGTTAACGTACATCGACAGAATGCCCGCTTGAAACATGTTGATCTTTGCGGAATCTCCGGATTCCATTGCATGTATCGTCTGGACCGGACTTGGCACTTATGCGTTTGACCCGATTATTCTAATTTTGATGCCTGCACGACAATTAGAATCGGCATAACCGTTAAACTTGGACAACTGCCCTGACGCGACGGTGCCGTCAACCTGTTCGCCTGTTGCCAACTATCTCTGCCGCATGTCTTAACAGCTTGCCCGAAGGACGTTGGTCCAGCTGTCTAATGAATTCCGTCATTTCACCACACTCTCACCGTGGATAGGTCATGCTTCGATTGGCTTTAACTCAACCTCAAGTAGCAATGAAGCCACCCAGCTGAGTGCTAGCAAACAGCCCTCGCAAAATGATCTAGTGAATTCAAATTACTTGGATTAGATTTTTGGGTGGTGAATCTTTCTGGGCGTCTGAAACTTGCAGATTCGGTCACCGGACAGAACCAAAGTACTTCCCTCGTCGAAGGAATCGACAAACCCAGCAACGCGATCCCCCGCGTTTCAGAAATGGAGTAAGCAATGAAGCTTAGAGAAGTCTCAATTGATTGGATGGGCAAATCTCTGCATGTCGGAAGGTTGCCTGATGGCCTGTCCGTAGTCTACGGCGAAAACGGCGCTGGCAAATCCAATCTCAGCCGATTTTTGAAATCAGTTTTTCACCATAATCCGCTGTCAGACCCATCCAATGGAGTGATTCGATTTTCCAATGGTTCTGGCAACTTCGAACTGAATCAGGCTCCATCGACCGGAATACAAATTCGGAATCGAGACACCCATCAAATTGCCTCCTCCAGCGAATTAGGAGCGTCGCAAGTTACCCCAGAAACTTACGATTCCTTTTTCAATTTCAGTTTTGCCGAGACATCCAGATTGAGCCCACGGATTGCTCAAACTTTGGCCGGTCATTTTTCGGTTCCGCGTGGCCAAGCTGCATTTGGCAACGAATCCAGCTATCAGCAATGGTTGACCGAATCCGCTGACCAACGGAATCGATTTGCGACTTTGGAATCGCGAATCCAGCAACTTGAAAGCGAAAAACAAACGTTGCTTCTTCGACTGGAAGAAATTCGAAGGTCCCAACGATTGGAATCCGAAGCGATCGAAGACCAACTCGTTGCCATAGCCTCCCGAATTTCAGAAATTGATTTAACGGGCAACAGAGAAAGACTGGCCAATATCGAAAACGAACTCAACCATCTGCGTCTGACGGTTGAAAATGCCAAGACTCGGGTGGCCCACATCCCTGAGGTTCCCAAGGTCGACCGGCATACCACGCTCTACCAGCAATTAGATGAAATTGACAATCAAATTCGACGCTGGCGGCATGTCCAAAAAGAAATTCAGGAACAACGGATCAAACTTCGCGATGAAATGTTGATCTGGAACGAAATGACTCTCGATTCAGACTCTCACCCCTACCATACAGCCAGGGAGATCCTGATTGCACTTGAAGCGAAGGTGGATCAGACCGAACGTCAGGCCGGATTGTGGAGCGAAGTAGGCGATTCTCGGCTAGACACGACTCAGCTAGTCGATGGACTAAGGCGGTTGTGCCAAGGAATGAGAGAAGATGTTTATGGGTTGTGCAACGAATTAGCCGAACAATACAAACACATACGCCAAAAATCAGCGGCAGCCGAGTTGAAACAATTACGCCGTTGTTATTCGGAAATGGGCGACAGCATTAAACGTTTGGTTGAAAAACGTGAACATTCTCTACAAGAAATAGCTCGGATTGATCCGGCAGGCGCAGAAGCAATTGTTCGAGCAGACTCCAATTTTTGCCTTTGTGCTCAACACGAAGGTTACCTTGAAGCCAGAAAGAGATTTGTAGGAACAGCTGGGCCAGCAATTCAACCTACCTATCAGGTCGTCGCCAATAATATTGAGGCTGAGCTGGTTCGGATGAGGCAACTTGAGGATCAAAAAGTCGAGTTGGTCCATCTGATTTCAAATCTCGAAACTGAGTTGTCCGAACTTCATCGCCGACGAACGGAATGGACCGCGCAAAAAGATTTGCTGGTCAATGCGGTTAACCATCCCGAATCCAGTCGTATGGCATCGCTTGAATCTGAGCTTGGTGAATTGCGAGTTGAGTTGGAGCGACTACGGTCTACCACGTCATTTCAAGTAGATCTTATTCCACCAAATCCGTTCATTGTGAGAGCATCTGAACTATTGGCTCGGATGTCCGAAGGGGACCTCCAACAAGTTTTCCTCGATGATTACCATCAGTTGCCCGAGCTCGTGGTGACGGATCGGTTTGGCAAACGCCACGAGTTCGCTGATGTCGAACCTGCCTTGCAGGATCAAACTTGCCTTTGTCTTGCTTTGGCAGTTCGAGAACAAATTGCTAAACAGGGGGTCCAAATTCCCACTTTGATCGATGATAGTTTTTTGCGGATTAGCGGTAGCCGAGTCGCAATCACGCTCACGATGTTAAAAGAATTTGGGGACTTGGGACACCAAATCATTGCCCTCACCCAGCATCGCTACCTCGTCGATAAAGTGCCGGGGATTCCGCTATTGGAATTGGCTCCGTCGCTACCGGTTCGTCCAGCAGATCCCGTCCGCGAAAGAGGCGAACCAATCAACGCTCATTTTCAGGCAAACTCTCAGTTGGCTGATCCGACGTATCGATCGTCAGATTACCACCAACCGAGTCAGGCTCCCAGAGCCTACCCGTTAAGCAAGTATCCACGTTCCCAGCCTGATTACGGAGACCGCAATCAAGGGTACACCATCAGCTATCCGTTTCAGAATACCTTTCCAGTTGCTAGTCATTATGAATCCCATCGGGAGCCGAATTCGGGAGTGATTCCGATGGGTGCGTTAAAGCCAACAACCGTTTCAAAATCTCGAAGCTCTTCAGGTTACACACCGGTTGCCATGCAAACGGGCTCGGATCTGGCAAGTTTTACCGCTTCCATCGACGACAAAACTGCGATTGATCGAATAGGTTTATTCGAATCGAGACAATTGCGGGCATTTTCTGACCATGGAATTCAGACGGTCGGCGACTTTTTATTGTTCGATGCCAATTATGCTAACTCTTTGGGATTGTTGGCGGACCAGATAGATCAGTGGCAGTCCCAGATCTGGTTGCTTTCTAATGTGCCGGGTTTGAGGCTAATCGACGCGCAGGTATTGGTCGGATGCGGTGTTGTCGATCCTTCTCAACTAGAGACTTCAGATTTGCAACAGCTTTTTGAACGGATCAGTCGGTACCTGGCCAGTGCTGACGGGCAACGGTTTGTTAACCGTAATCACCAGATCGGATTGGAACGGATTCATGGATGGCAAAAAGGAATTCAACAGACTCGATCTCGGTGGCAAAATCGTCCGCGGATTACCCGAACTCGAAACAGTCGGGCAGTGGGAACGTCGCAAATGGCGGTCTCTCGGGAAAGAGAGGCCCGACCACCTCGGATGCATTCCCACGCGGAAAGTATTCAGCAGTCGGCCACCAGTCGTAATTCGGCCCCGACCAAAGTGGTCACTACCAAAGACAAGCCCAGAGCCGTTCGCACCACTCGAACTCGAACCAGCACTACAGGCACGGTCAAGAAATCAAAATTAAAATTCTATCTTGACCTGAATGACCACATTGAGGCCGCCCCGGCAATTGGACCCAAGACAGCCGAACGGTTTGAAAAGGTTGGAGTCCACACCGTTGCCGAGTTCCTGAAACAAACTGCTGAATCATTAGCCAGCAAACTTGCCTACAAACGAATCACCGAAGAATTGGTTCGGCAGTGGCAGCAGCAGGCACGGCTCGTTTGTCGTATTCCTAACTTACGCGGTCACGACGCTCAATTATTGGTGGCGTGTGGAATTATCGAACCGGAAGAGTTGGCGACGATGCAGCCAACCGATCTATTTAAGATCATTGATCCGTTTGCCCAGTCAAAAGAAGGTCTGAAAATCATCCGAAACGGGAAAATGCCCGACTTGGAAGAGGTTACTGACTGGATCAACTGGGCTGCTAATACGCGATCCTTGCAGGCCGCATAGTTCTTGTGGTGCAATTCCGTGATATGTCAATTCTTCATTGGCCCAGCCGTTTGTGCCCCACTTTAGACCTCCATTTTAACGATGGCAACTTACTGAAGTTCGAATTGATATTTTCGGGTCCAGCACTGCAGCAATTGTTGAAACAAGGATCGCCGTTCAGAAATTTTGTGACCATTGATTGACGACACAGGAAACAGGCAGTAGGGAATCGAACACCAGAATGCTTCCTGGCATTGTTTAACTGAATCGATGGACAGATTTTTTCGGATGGTCGGGATACCAAGTTCGCCGGCTAACTTGATAGTGACGTTGGTCGAAACGCTGTTCAACACCTGTTTGTCGGGAGGGGCGATCAGCGTTTGACCATCGAACACCAAAATGCTGGCCGTCGTCCCTTCTGCTACATGACCATGATGATCTAGCAATAATGCTCTGGAATCAGCCTGAATGTTGCGAGCCTCTTTTTCAGCCAGATAATAGTGCATTCGACTTCGGCACTTCAAACTCTTTGGAATGCTTTTGTGGGACACTTCTTCGATGGAAACGACTTGAATCGGGATTCCAGTTTGATACCAATCCTGAAATCGACGAGTATCAAGCGGTCGCGCGTAAACCAAAACAGTGGGTGAGTTTGGGTTGGCGAATCCAGGTGGCGCGGCCGCAGGCGATTCCCCGGGCGTGATGCAAACGTGAATCGAAAGTTCACTTTGATCGCGGACCAAATTCAAATTGGCTAACAGAACATCCTGGATCGTCGAAGCGACCTGGCCCCGCTTAATACCCTCGATCCCGACGGTTGAAAGTCCATCCATTAAACGATCGAGATGATGATCCAACAAACGGAGTTGTTGTCCATAGGTTCTTAAAAACTCGGTGACAGTAACCCCCATGGTAAAACCAAAGTCCCATGGAGAAATCTTGACTTCCACCAGGGGAATCAATTTTCCGTTGAAGTGGGCATACATGTCAGACGAAGGGCCGTATCAGGCAGGGGTTAGTTGACTGATATTTTCGATCCCGATCAATTGTTGGTCCAGTGAATCAATCGTTACCGGCACGAGGTCATTTTCCACTGCATTGCTTTTCGCCGTCACCTGAGCATAACGACAGGATGTGCCCGAAACCGTACCGTCGGCGTTGATTTTCTCAACGAGCAGTTGTAGCGGTTCACCAATCAATTCTTTTTGGTACTCCGTTTTCAATGTTCCTTCTAATTCTGCAAGGATTTTACCTCGTTCCGATTTGACCTTACGAGGAATCTGGTCCTTCATTTCGGCTGCAGGGGTATCTTTTCGAGGGCTAAATGGAAACATATGGATCTTGGAAAATCCAATTTGGCGACAGGCATCGAGTGTATCTTCAAAGTCCCGTTCAGTTTCTCCCGGGAATCCAACGATTACATCGGTGGTAAACGCCGGTTTTCTTAGTTCTTGTTTTACCAGGTTGCACCGATCGATAATATGTTGTCGAGTCCACCGGCGACGCATGCGACGAAGGACTGAATCACTTCCGCTTTGTAAACAAACGTGAAGGTGCGGACAAACCTGTTCGGGGAATTCTTGCATTACCGAAATCAATTCCCGCGTCACTTCGGTGGCCTCGATGCTGGAGAGGCGAACTCGAAAATCGGATGAAAGTTGGCAGATGTTGCGAACGAGATGAGACAACCTCGTCCACTCTGATTTTGGTTTCCCGCGATTGAAGTCGACTCCGTAGTGCCCAAGATGAATCCCTGTCAAAACCACCTCTTTGAACCCATTATCGATCAACACGCGGACCTCATCCAGCACTTCGGACATGGGGCGAGAGAACATGTTCGGGCGGACTTTGGGGATGATGCAATAGCTGCACCTCAGCAAGCAACCGTCTTGAACTTTGACGTACGCTCGGTGGCGGTTTTTCAAACCTGAAAGTCCATTGGGAATATCTACGACGCCAAACCGACCCAGCAAATCATGCAGTTCGCGTTTGTCGGTAACGACTTCGGCAACTCCCGGAAGTTCGGAAACTTTTTCCGGCTCGCGAGTTGCATAGCATCCCATCACAATAATTCGTGCGTCCGGGTTTTGGCGATGCATCCGTCGGATGATTTGACGACTTTTAGCATCGCCCTCGTTGGTAATCGTGCACGTGTTAACGATGCATAAATCGGCTTCCAATTTACCTTCCTCGGCATCGATGTATCCCGCCTTTAACAGTCCTTCTTTAACGAACTGAGTTTCATATTGGTTGACCTTGCAACCGAGCGTGGCAGTTTTGAGTTTGGCGGCCAAATTGATTCTTCCGTTATGAAATAAAAAGAACCTTGTATTGATAAAACAAGGTCCGGTCCGATCTTTTCGGTCTTGGGGACTCGCCAATAACTAGGTTACCGGCTTGCGTGACTGAAAATTCGAATTTCGTGGGTAATTCAGTAAGCAAATCGGTAAATAATTGTTTCGCGTGTACTAAGGGCATTGCTGGCCTAAGGGCATTGCTGGCCGGTTTACCAGCAATGATTGATGTCCAACGCGACCTAGTCTTTGGTTTCCGGTTCGATTGTGGCAGTCATGGAACCTTTACACCGATCAATTAGAAAGTCTTTTCCAAAGCTGTGAATTTGATCGCGTTTTAATTCCGCATGTTCTTTAGTTGTGGTCAAACAGATCGAACGTCCTTGGGAATCCACGTTTTTGGCGATCTCGAAGCCGCGATTGAAGGTGTGGCCAAATAGCTGACGCATCATCAAAATCACGTACTGATACGAATGATCATCGTCGTCCCAGAGGATCACGTGAAATCTGGGCTGCTTTTTTCTTTGTTGATCCGTCTTTTCGTTTGCCTTAGTAGTGACGACCGGTTCGATGGTCGTGGCAGATCCTTGATCAGACATTCAAAACCTCAAAAACATTGGAATATCAGTACGATAATTTGACGCAAAATCAGATTTTAGACAAGCATTTTTATTAGGCCAAACCGCAGTTTGTGCACGCCATAGTCGGCCCAGATGGATGCCGTTATATTGACGAAATAATTATTGTACTCCGTTGAGTGCCATTCTCCCCAACCGGAGGGGAAGAAACGCTTTCTGGCTTCAAAAAAATCTGCTTTGGGCCTCAAAGTCCCCAAAAAATTCGCAGATTCACTGTTTTTGACCCGTTCCTCTCGTTCTTTAGGATCAGCATGTCTGAATTTGACACTTACTTAAGTGAGAACCATGACCGATTCGAATCGGATCTTTTTCAATGGCTGGAAATTCCAAGTATCGGAACTGACAGTGCCTATGATGCGGATGTTCGAAAAGCCGCCGATTGGCTGGCCGAAAAGCTGAAAGGACTGGGTTTAGAAACCGAGTTGATCGAAACTTGCGGGCACCCGTTGGTGTATGCTGAGTCACCCAAAATCGAAGGGGCACCCACCGTATTGATTTACGGTCACTACGACGTTCAGCCTCCGGATCCCTATGAATTATGGGATTCGCCCCCGTTTGAGCCAACCGTTAGAGATGGAAAGGTGTTCGCGCGGGGCGCGACCGACGACAAAGGGCAGTTCATCACGCATCTATTTGGTGTCGAATCGTACCTGAAAACCCGAGATCGACTGCCAGTTCAAATTAAATTCTTGGTCGAAGGCGAAGAGGAGTCGGGAGGAGCCGGACTCGAAGCGTTTTTAAACGGAGAATACGACAAAGATATTCCTGTCAAACAGAAGCTATCGGCGGACATCGCAGTGATTAGCGATTGTTCTCAATACGGTCCTGGGCAGCCAGCCATCACTTATGGGTTAAAGGGGATCACCTATTTCCAGCTTGAACTTTTTGGTCCCAATCGAGATTTACATTCCGGTTCTTTCGGCGGGACAGTGACCAATCCGGCGAACGCTTTGACCAAGATTTTAGCCGGACTGATTGATGATCAAGGACGAGTGCAGATTCCCGGATTCTATGACAAAGTATTGGACTTAACCGATCGCGAGCGAACTCAATTTGCGGAGCTAGGATTTTCGGACGAAGAATTCAAAACTGAGTTGGGGGTCGATCAGCTTAACGGCGAGGCCGGCTACACAACGCTGGAGCGTCGCTGGGCTCGCCCGACATTCGATATCAACGGGCTTTGGAGTGGCTATCAGGGCGAAGGCGCGAAAACGGTTTTGCCAGCTCATGCTGGAGCGAAATTTAGTTGTCGACTTGTGCCCGATCAGAATCCGGAAGAAGTTACAGAAAGTCTTCGAAAGAAGCTCGAAGAGCTTTGCCCGCCGGGCATTCGAATGGAATTCAAACCTTTCCACGGGGCACCCGGATTTGTACTACCGTTGGAAAGTCCGTTTATGGAAGCGGCGGCTGTTGCCGTTGAACAAGGATTCGGGACCAAGCCAGTGTTCGTGCGATCCGGTGGCAGCATTCCTGTTGTCAATAACTTTAGCGAACTGCTTGGCATCGACACCCTTCTGTTAGGATGGGGGCAGGACGACGATAACTTGCACAGCCCCAACGAAAAGTTTTCACTTGAAGATTTCCATCGCGGAATCAAAGCGAGTTGTTGCCTGTGGGACGAAATTGCAAAAATTAAACAATAATCCCACGTTATCCGCTTTCTAAAAAAATTGAATGGGTTTGAAATTTTCAGCCTTCATCAACTCTAAAAGGAATTTGTCTTCCGATGCTCGATCGAAAGTATATTCTCGAAAATAAAGAAGCTGTTATACAGAATTGTTCGAATCGAAACGTGGCCCAAGACGTAGAACGATTGGTCGAATTGGAACAGCTGCGGCGATCCAAACTTCAAGACGTTCAGGAGTTGAATACCGAAGCGAACGCACGTTCCAAGGAAATCGGAAAGGCCAAGGATGATTCGGAAAGGGAAGCACTCAAAAGTGCGGCTCGAGAATTAAGGGATAAAAAAGATGCTGCTCAAAGCGAGCACGATGACTTGGAAACGCAGATCAAAGCGATCCAAATCACTCTTCCCAACATGGCTCACCCAGATTGCCCAGTAGGTGTTGATGACAAGTCGAATCTTGAATTGGGACGTGGGAAATGTTCTCCTCGGGAATTTGAGTTTACCCCGCTCGATCATCTTGAACTGGGCGAAAAGCACGACTGGATTGACTTCGAAGGTGGGGCACGGACGACAGGAAATGGTTTTTATTTTCTAAAAGGCGAACTGGTGTTGCTCGACTTGGCGATCCAGCAGTTCGCGATTTCTGAATTGGTCAAACGGGGATTCACTCCGACCGTTACTCCTGATTTAGCTCAGGATTCGATTCTGGAAGGGATTGGGTTCATGCCCAGGGGGCCTGAAACGCAGATCTATAGCATCGAAGATATGAATATCTCGCTGATTGGAACGGCGGAAATCACATTGGGCGGGCTGTACAGCGGAAAGACCCTCACCGAAGACGAACTACCAATCAAATTGTGCGGTATCAGCCATTGTTATCGTACCGAAGCGGGTGCGGCGGGAAGGGCATCGCGTGGTCTGTATCGGGTTCATCAGTTCACCAAGATCGAAATGTTCGCATTCACTCTACCTGACGCTAGTGATTCGATGCACGAGGAATTAAGACAAATCGAATGTGATCTTTTTGACTTGATTGAGATTCCCTACCGAATCGTCGACACGGCCACCGGCGATCTTGGAGGACCCGCGTATCGTAAATATGATCTCGAAGCATGGATGCCCGGAAGAGGCGAAAACGGAGAATGGGGAGAGGTCACCAGCACATCCAACTGCACCGATTATCAGGCTAGGCGGCTCAATATTCGATACAAAAAGAAGGACAAAAAAGGAACTCATTTTGTCCATACTCTCAATGGAACCGCCTTCGCACTCAGTCGTGCCCTGATTTCGATTCTAGAGAACCATCAGAATCAGGATGGTAGCGTCACCATACCGACCGTATTAAGACCTTGGACGGGGACGGATGTGATTGGCAAGTCCGTGTAAAATATCGCTGCTCACCGAGAATACGTAATCAGACTGGGATAGGAGAAAAACTTTGGATGGGAGAAAAACTCTTGATTTTCAGGTTTTTCTACCTAAGTAACGCTCGCGTCCTGCGTTCATCGTAATGGCGAATCGAATAAATTCGGTGCAATAAGTGGCGATGATACATCCGGCGATTCAATAAGACTGTCGATTGATGGCGGAAAACAAAATCAAAACGGTTCTCAAGCCTGATTCCTTTTGGATGGCATGGGGCTCAGCCACTGTTTTGGTGGTAGCGATCCTGGTGTCGTATCGTCATATCTATTGGATCCTTGGACAGGGCAACGGTCGAGACCTTTGGACCTACTTTGGATGTGTCGTTGGCGGTTTTTGTTTGGGACCGTTTTTTTTGGCTGCGATGTGGTTGGCTTTAGGGACGGGCCGACTGATCGCCCGCTGCCAGGTCGTTTCATTTGCATCGGTTTCACTTATTTCAGCCTGGTGCCTGGGGTTACTCAGCGATTTGGATCCTCGAGTTGGGGTTAGCTGGTTGCGCGAACAACCAGTCTATTTCCTTGGGTTTTTGCCCG
>JBCCSJ010000144.1:0-14039 GCA_039200505.1 Planctomycetota bacterium
ATGATTTTGTCGCCGTCTGCGATCCAAGATGGGCCTTGTTGACCGCAAAATTTACTCCGCGTGGAGGAATTAGTTCAGTCATTAAGGTGGAACACAAAAAGTAATTGAATTTGGTAGCCTGTTCTCCGTGGTCACTTTTTCATCGAAGCGGCCCCTTTGTTTCTATCTTTGAAGACTGGTTGCTTGAGAGATGCTAGGCGGATTAGGCTGTGCCGCCCTCAGCCTGTTGTCGCCATGAAAACCCGAATGTTGCCTCAGGTGTTTCGATTCCGCTCGAGACAACTGTTTGCTGAGACAACATAATATTTTGGTCGGATAATCATTGTCCGATAACAGCAGACGCCACGCTTGTAACGCCTGATTCTCAAATAGTAGCAGCTTGAATCGCAAGCTCACGCTAGGCGGCTGATAGCTTGACGCGACACTACGCATCGTCCAATTCAGCTCTCTGTAAACCTGCTCACCCAAAACGTTTGACTCTCACTGAAGTCTGTGTTTTTCGAAACGATGTCGAAGATTTCGATGGTCGTTTGAATCTGTTTGCGGTCATCCCCCGAACTGTTACGAGAGTATCGACTGGTCGTAGGCTAAGCGATCAGTGGACTCGATTTACTGAAACTTCAACTTAGGAATTCAAATGAAATCTCTAAAGACAATGGTTGCTGCTTTGGCAGTTCCCGCGATGATCGCTTCAGGCGTTTTTGCTCAAAATACTTGCCCAAACAGTAAAATGGCAACGAGCATCAAGCAGCACCAGTGCCCCAACTCAACTTCTTTCGTCGTAACTGCTGCATCCCAAGCAGACATTGTTGATACAGCTGTGGGCGCTGGTTCTTTCAAAACTTTGGTTGCTGCTGTTAAAGCTGCTGGCTTGGTTGAAACTTTGAAGGGTGAGGGTCCATTCACCGTTTTTGCTCCAACAGACGAAGCGTTTGCAAAGCTGCCTGAGGGAACGGTTGAAACTCTGCTGAAGCCCGAAAACCTGAAAAAGCTGCAGGGTATTTTGACCTACCACGTTGTGCCAGGTTCTGTGATGGCAGAAAAAGTTGTCACGCTTGAGTCGGCCAAAACAGTTCAGGGTTCGGATGTCACCATCAAGGTTGTCGATGGTAGCGTGATGATCAACGGCGCTAAAGTTGTGAAGACAGATATCGCTTGCAAGAACGGTGTCATCCACGTCATTGACGCTGTCATTCTTCCACCAGAAAAGAAGGACATCGTTGAAACAGCTGTCGGAGCTGAGGATTTCTCAACTCTTGTAGCTGCTGTGAAAGCTGCTGGCCTGGTAGAAACATTGCAGGGTGAAGGGCCATTCACTGTTTTTGCTCCAACCAATGCCGCTTTTGCCAAGATTCCTGCCGCAACACTTCAGGACCTTTTGAAGCCTGAAAACAAGGATAAATTGACCGCAATCCTCACCTACCACGTCGTTGCTGGCAAAGTAATGGCTGAAGACGCTGTTAAATTGACCGAAGCAAAAACGGTAAATGGGAAATCGTTCAAAATCAAAGTCGAAAACGGTAAAGTCTATGTCGACGGAGCCCAGGTCATCAAAACTGACATTGATTGCAAGAACGGTGTGATCCACGTGATTGACTCAGTAATCATGCCCTAATTCGAGACGTTATGTCCGACTGTATTCAAGAAGTTAGCTCGGGGAGCAACGGAAAAGCTTCCCGAGATTTACCACCCAGTTCTTCTTATTCTGGAAGCAAGGTGTCTGAAACTCCTGTTTTACCAAGAGTAGCTTTGGGAGAACCGGCAGCGGTAAAAGACTGTCTTGATCGGTACGGTAATCTTGTTTGGTCTTTGGCCAGACGCAGTTGCCCAGATGCTCAAGCGGCGGAAGATGCTGTTCAAGATATTTTTTTGAAACTCTGGACAGTGGCAGACCGGTTCAATCCGGAAATTGCAAGCGAAACAACTTTTGTTGCAATGATTGCCCGACGTCGCTTGATCGATCTGAGCAGGAAGCGTTCCTGGCCTAAGTCCAGCGGGATTGAGTTGGACCATTTTCAAACCACGGAAAAAGATGCAGCTTCACGGATGGAAGTTGTCGATGAGGCAGCCAAAGCAGCCAAGATGTTAGAAACCTTGCCTTTAGCTCAACAAAATGTCATTAAATTGAGTGTCTATGAGGGATTGTCGCACTCAAAAATTGCAGAGCGTACGGGATTGTCGCTGGGAACGGTAAAGACACACCTGCGACGGGGAATGATCAAACTTCGCAAAGCACTTTTCCCATCCGAGGAATTCCATGTTTCTCCCCAGTTGTTGAAGGGAGAGCCATCATGAACACAATCAATTCATCACCACTGGCCAACGAAGAAAGAATGCTTGACCTGCTAATCCAGCAGGCGTCGATAGGACTCGACGATTCGGAAGCGAAAGAACTTATCGAATTAACAAGCGATTCAAATAACGAAAATGAACCAGAACGGTTCGAAAGAGTGGCCGCGGCTGTTCATGTTGCTCAGTTGGAAGTCGACCACGAAATACCTCTGCAGCTTAAGGATGAAGTCCTCGTTAAAGCTGGGCAATTTTTTGCTGAACGAGCTTCAGGCCGCTCAAACCCCATCTCTGACGCCACAAAGCCAGGTTGTTCTGAGAAAGTAGTAGTGGCTCGATCCGAGCGGCCGCATCTTTCTGACGGTATGCGTTTAAGGGAAGTCTTTGCTTATGCCGTGGCAGCAGCTGCCATGCTGTTTTTGCTTGCTGACTGGAATCCGTTTGGTCAATCCGTTTTACCCAAGGTCCAAAACGAATTGACGGTTGCCCAGCGAATGGCAACGTTTGTCGAGAAAAACCCCGACGACTTGGTCCAACCCTCATGGAATCAAGAACATAATTCTAAAGTGGCCGGGAAGATCCTCTGGAGCGATTCCATGCAGGAGGGTTACATGGTTTTCGATGGGTTACCCATCAACGACCCTAAAGTCGAACAGTATCAACTATGGATTTTCGACACCGATCGGGGGCAAGAAGTACCTGTTGACGGTGGAGTCTTTAATGTGACCGAAGAAGGGAAAGTGGTTGTCCCCGTGGACGCACACGTGCCTGTTGAAAATGCGGTTCAATTCGCAGTGACTGTGGAAAAGCCCGGCGGTGTGATGCGATCCAATCGAGAAAAAATTCCCGTTTTGGCGGTCGTCGAGTAGGACTTAGGAAACGAATCGGCTTTTTGGGATGCTCGATGTTTCGGCATGCAGAACTTTTGCCGTAAGAAAATTAGCTGGAACTCCTCTGTGCATCCCTTTTTCCCAGCCCTTGAGTTGGCACTTTATAAACTTGGCACAAATTTTTCCTGTACCTGGAAGTACCAAGTGAAATAATTAGGAAGCATCTACTTTTTTTGCCGCTTTCTTTTTATCAGGACCGGAAGACCTTGCTAGGCAAACTGAAGCCTTACCACAACAGCTACGGTCAATCTTGTTGGGCCGCCGTTTGGTTGTTGGTCTGTTACGGTGTCTTTCTCAAATCATCGTTTGCACAAGATTCTTGGCAATTTTTTCGCGGTAATCGATTCGACGGCCACTCGGATGCGGTCGGTATTGCCGACCGCTGGTCAGAAAAAGGCCCGCCCGTTTTCTGGAGTCGAGAGTTGGGGAGTGGATATTCTGGCTTCGTGGGGGAAGATGGCCGAGTTTTCACACAATACCAGTCGCTCAGCGGCCAGTTTGTAACATGTCTCGATTTGAAGTCCGGGGCCACAATTTGGGAACACCGTTACGCATGGCCTTATAAACCGGCTTCGCTTTATCCCGGGCCTCGATCGACACCGACTCTCGCTGATGGGTATCTTTTTTACACCACCCCAACAGCCCAAATAGGATGTCTAAATTTGCAAAATGGCAAGTTAATTTGGGAACGCGATTTGGGCACCCAGTTTAAAGCTCCGCCGGTTGAATTTGGGTATGCATGTTCGCCGGTCTGCGCGGATGGAAGGGTTCTTTTGCCGGTCGGAGGCAAAAATGCTTCGATGGTTGCCCTGGATCAATTGACCGGGGAAGTGATCTGGCACTCGGGCAACGAAGCGATCAGTTACTGTTCTGCCTATCCGATCGAATTTCAGGGACGATCACTGGTCGTTGGTTATTTCAAAAACAAGCTCTGTATATACGACCGGTCGAACGGGAATGAACTCACCCAAGTCCAAGTATCCAATGATTATGACGAGCACTCGGCATGGCCAATCTATAGAGAACCTTACCTTTGGATTTCTGGTCCATTTCGAGCGGGCTCCAAACTGTATCGCATCGACCAAGATGAGGGACGAGATACGATCAGTCTTCGCCGAATTGATAGCTCGTCGATCATGTCAAATGACGTCGCTTCGAGCGTGTTGGTGGACGACGCTCTTTACGGATTCGATTTGAAAGATGTGCAGTCGAAAGTTCATCGGCCTTCTCGAGGTCGATTTATCTGCATCGACTTTTTAAGTGGCGACCTGAAATGGGCAAACGGATCGCTGGGAAGAAGATTGCAACGCGATGAACAAACGGTTGCTTCGAAGCAACGGGTCAACGATTCTGATGTTGGCCACTGCAGCGTGATTCATGCCGATGGGAAACTGGTTCTTTTCAATGATACCGGGGAGTTGATCCTATGTCGGGTCGATCCAAACGAATTCAAACCGCTAGATCGTTGCCGAATTCTGGGTGGTGAAATCTGTTGGGTCCAACCCGCCATAGTCGATCAATGCTTTCTGGTTCGAAATCATACCACTGCCGTGTGCGTTTATCTTGGAAACAATAAAAACGAGGAAATAGATCAACTCAAACTGGCAGTTGAAATTCCACAACCAAAGTACGTGGATTTGGCGGCGTGGATTTTAGGCACTGAACCGAAATATGCGATGACGGCACCAGGCGGTCATTGGCTGAGTTGGTGGTATTTGATATCCGTTGGATTGGGGTGGATGGTTTTTCCACTGGTCGCTTGGGGGATTTCACGGTCGATCAAGCAACTCTCACAAGTCACTCTGCTTAGGGTGTTACAAGTGACCCTTGGCATCTTGGGAATGACGATCTCAGGCCATTTTTTGGGACAGTTTTATTTTAGTTGGCCGATTTTTTTGTTCCTGGCTTTCGAGTGGGTGGTGTTCGCCGCTCACGATAAACAAAATCAAGCCCCTAAAATGCATCCCTTGTTGGCCCGGGTTTGGTTGGTTTGTTTTTTGATTCTTTGCTACACCTATTTCTGGTTTTGCCGCAGACTGAGCCTGGCGTTTGAATGGACCTTCCTGATGGGATTTCCATTCGCATTACCGTTTTTGTGGTGGGTTCGCCGTGCATCCAATTCAAGTGGGACTTATCCGATCAAAAAATGGTTTTTTGAGTTGATCGCGTTTTCGATTTTTTATTGGGTCGGGGCCGGTGTGATTTTGTGGAAGTACTGAAGCCAAATTCGCGGAACTTAAAATGGGTGAATGGTAAACGTCGATACCTCAAAGATTCAAGAAAATATCAACGGTCATGAAATGGCTCGGCACCCGTTAAAAAAACAGAGTAAACTTAAGTTGTAATCGACAAACTTGACAATCAATGGGATCACGATGTCCGCTCTGCAATGGGTTTTGAAAACAGCATTCTTTTCTGCTCTTTGGTGTCTCTCCACTGGACAAATGGCTTGGGCTTTACAGTCCGATGAGGTTGCCCAACCCAGAAAAAAACCGCAACCTGATCAGATAAAAACGAAGGAACCTGAACAAGATCAGTCTTGGATCGATTCGAACGACCAAACTATCGACGATGCGATCGGAAAACAGTTTGCCGAACTTCATCTACAAGACGGTTCCATTATTGGCGGCGACGTGCAGGTTCCCGAAGTCCATATCGACACCGAGTTCGGAAGGTTAACCGTCCCAGTCGAAAAAATAGTGCGATTGATTCCCGGATTAGCGAGTAATTTAGAGCTGGATTCAAAGATTCAGGACTTGATGGAGCAATTGAAAGACGAAAACGCCGATTCGGTGCAACAGGCCCAAAAGAAATTAATCTCAATGGGGCCAGCACTTAGGAATGTGATCCGAAACTACGCACAGGATTTCAGCGGGGAAGAAGGATCCCGCAAACAAATCTCGGAAGTACAAAAGGCTTATGAACAGGCGGTGATCGAAGCAGAAGAAGACGGTCGAAAACCGGTAGCTGCGTTAATCGAGTTGGACACAATTGAAACATCCGACTTTACTATCGTCGGAGAGATTGAAGAAAAAGAATTTGAAGTTCAAAGTCGATTTGGCCGTCTCAAGGTAAAACTTGGAGACATCAAATTTGCGAATCGAAAATTTGACAAATCGAAGGAGGAAATTAGACGGACACTCAATGTGGCGGCGGACTCGTTTTTTCAAACCAAACCAGTTTCAACTCGAATCCGTTTGAATAAGGGGGACAAGGTTATCATCAAGGCGGAGGGGACGATGAGCTGGGTCAATTGGAACAACTCATGTACGCCCGATGGGTTGACCAACCGAGGGCAATGGCGAACCTTCAACAGTGGCAGTTTGGTGGCACGGGTGGGTACCGATGATAGCCGTTGTGTCGGTATTGGCACCAAGGGAAGCTTTGTGGCTAAATCAAACGGCGTTCTCTACCTTGGAATCGCGATGCGTGATTCTTACGCCAGTAACGGTGGATACAATTGGGGAGGGTCCTACAAAGTTCGAATTGTCGTCAATCCAACCCGTTGACAATGTCTTTGAGTCGAACCGGACTTCAAATTACGATAACTCATATCGCGGGGCTGGTTTTCGCAATCACATCCATGTTCTTTGGAACTCTTGTTTCCTCTGGACTTCTCCAATTTTTTCGTCGTTTTGAAGCTATCGTTGTCATGATCTCTTACAAATTCGATGGTCCAGTTTGCGTTACCGGAAAAAACGCATGCTTGATTCTTCTATCCTACTTTTTGCTCTTCCCGATCACCCATCTGGTCGCTCAGGAAGCGGTCGGGTCTCGCGGGATTACTGCGATTCCAGAATCGGTTCAGTTAAATGGTTTAGTGATCGAGCAGAAAAAATATTCGTTGAAGATTCGAACGGATGATGGTGAGTTTCAGGTCAAACTGGCCAATGGCGCTCCCATCGCGCTCAAGATGAACAAGCCGTGGTTTGATTGGGACAACAGACAAGTCGTCGTTGATGAAATGAAACTTGAAGACTCCAGTGCACCAACTGGATCCCGCATTGCCGTTGACTTGCCTGCAACAGATCTGTTCGTCGTGGCTCGGTTCAAAAATGAGCGGCAGATTGACGAAATAATGTCAAGCAATGTCAAAAGGGTTAACTATTACCTGATCACACCTGATATTCAGGAAACCCATCGGCCGACTGCTGCCAAGCCTTATCTGTCAGGACCATTGAGCATCGGCAAGACTGATCAGCCAGTTGAAATGAAATTAGGCGGAGAGATGTTGAAAATCAGACTCGGTTTTCGGTTTGCGACAATGAACGGATTCTCATTGGCTCATCTTCGCCCCAATGCGACTCAGGTCCTTTTGACAGGGACTCGAAATGCTGAAGCAAACGAAGTGATTGCACAGCGTATCCTCTTCCAGCCAGTGTCGGTTTCGTTCAAGCAATGAGGTATTGCTCAATTCAAGTTTTAAAAAATCAGCAAGTGATAAAACAATGATCAAATTCCATCGTATTTTTTTGGTGCTTGTGTGCATCGTGTCTGGGGCAAAATTTGACGATCTAGCCAGGGCTCAAACACTCGCAAAGCAAAAGGATCCAAGCCAGTCACAAGATCAGGAAACTGAAAAAAAGCAAACGGATACTGGGTCGAAAAAGCAATCGGACGCACCAGCAAAAAAGCAAGGTGACAAGGAATCGAAAGAGTCATTTCGATCTGACAATCCCAAGGACGCGTTGCATCGTTTTTTCAATGGGATGTTTGAAGCAAAATATCGGAAATCAATTGAAAACACGGTATTAAGGCCAGGTATTGAAGGCTACGTCCGTGCCACCATTGCGGTGAATCAGGCCATGAATCGTCTTTCAGCTATAGATACGAAACGCTATGGAGGTGAAAAAGCAATTCCTCCCGATCTGTTATCTCGCGCAACCCAAATGGCACTTGAAAAGGTTGAGATCGAACAAATCGATGAAAATACAGCTCGATGGCCATTGAAACCTGACAATCCGATGATCCTTGTAAAACAGGATGGATATTGGAAGGTCGACTTTAGCGACAAAAAGTTCGATCTATTTATTGAATTGTCGACCGAAAGTTTCAGTGCGATAGCGGCAAGCTTGAATTCGTTGTCTGATCGAACCGAAGCCGGCGAGTTCAAGACACGCGAAGCGTTGAGGCTCGAATTCAAAAAGAGATTAGGACAGTAATTTCAACATATAGGTGAATTATGAACCTGAGTGAACTTCGGCAAATTCTCAACGACAAAAAAGATTTAAGTTTGCGTTTGCAACTTCCTGGTGGGCAGATCGTTCCCGAGCATTTTCATGTCACCGAAATTGGTAAGGTTTCCAAAGATTACATCGACTGCGGAGGCACACGTAGAAAGTCGGAAACCTGTGTCCTGCAAATCCTGGTTTCAACC
Source organism: Planctomycetota bacterium (assembly GCA_039200505.1). GTDB lineage: Bacteria > Planctomycetota > Planctomycetia > Pirellulales > Pirellulaceae > Mariniblastus. The sequence continues at coordinate 8,557 of JBCCSJ010000144.1, forward strand.
GATCAAGACCATCGGTTGGCTGCCGAAAAGCTTGACATGATCTTGGAGAAGTCAGGCGTTTTAGAATTACACCCGACCGTACAGCTGGAAGCTGAGCTTCAATCTGACACCATCAGTCTTTATTCGATTTCCAATGCGAATGAGGAATCAGGTTCGCTCGTTTTTCATCTTGAAAGCAAACAGGCGGCTTGCTTGGCTCCTGACAAATGTGGCTTGGAATTGAACGCACCGTCTCTGCCTGTTTTTGAATCTGGTGGCGGTGACTGCGGTTCTTCGGGATGTTGTTGATTCAATTCGACCTTGGCATCCAGAAATCGCCATGCGGAAACCAAAATTTCGCCGTTTTCTGCCGCTATGTGTTCATCTGGTATTCTCTTGAAATATTGACTTGGTGCGGGCCAAAAACTAATTCAATTGTCTTGGTCAATTTCTGTGCAAAAGATGCCCCCATTCTGAAGTGTCTGGATTAGCTGCTTTAGATTTGGATTTGAAATGGAACCTGAAACGCGATTGAATCTCACTAACCGGGAAATCTGATAAAGTTGCCCGTCAAATGCTTCTCTTTGGACCGCGTATTCAGTCGATTCGTCGGTATCCCGAAAAAAATGCAAATCAAAACAAGGCGGGACATGTTAAAATCTTCGTCCCGTCAACCTGAAAGATTGAAAAGCCTGGAACCCCTGGATGACTTTAAAGACCAGAAGAGGTGTATTTCCGATGCACCTGACACCATTCGAATCTTTCATGTATATGAACGATCATCCTCGATTTCCGATGACTTTCGTTGTGCGGTTTGCTTTCTCGGGCGATTTGGTGCAGGACGCATTCCAAAGTGCAGTTGATCGCGCAATTCAGCGGCATCCCATGTTGCGAGCTTTGATTCGACCTGCCAAGGCGTCCCGTGACTGTTGGGTTCAGGCGGAGGACTACGATTCGGAGATAGATTTCGGGAGCATGGATGATCCGATCCAGGTAGTTGGAGCCAGTGAATATATCGACTTGAAAAACGAAATCGGTTTTCGGGGGTTTGTTCGCAGGGACGAAAATCGAGCGATTTTTTACGCCGTTTTTCATCATAGCGCGGTCGATGGTATTGGTGCTTATCAATTCCTGGGCGATGTTCTCTGGTTTTACGCGGATCAGTTCGGTGCGTCAGTAGGGGAACTGTCAGACTACTGCGAATCGGACTTAAGGAAACGTCTTCGAGCCAATATCGGGCAAATACCTGCTTGGCAGCTATCCACCCAGCGAGAGTACGAGACAAACGATTATCAAAAACTTTCGCCACGAAATGAGGGTGATGGGTTGCTCGGAATGAACCATCCCTTTCCTGCAATTCAAGTGCATGAATTTAATCGTCAGCAGTATCGCGAATTACGACTTGATGCCCAAAAACGAAATCAAACCGTGAACGATCGGCTTTTGGAAGCGTTATTTACAACAATGCTCCGTTGGAATGAGGTTGATGGAAGCGGATCGGGCAAGGAATTTTGTGTCTTAATGCCGCTTGATTTGCGGACCACTGACCAAGTGAACTTCTCTGCCGCCAACTTGGTGACCAGTAGTTTTATTCATCGTTCTCCTAGCCAAATTCAGGACCAGGAAAATCTCGCATCCAGTTTGATCAAAGAAACGGTTCAGTTAAAACACTCTCGGCACGAATCTGAATTCATGACGACACTTTTTTCGGTGCCGTCTCGATGGACAGAAGCTCATAGTATGTTTGAAGAAGAAAAGTGCCATGCTACGGCTGTGCTTTCTAATGCTGGTGACCCTACCAAACGGTTTCAAAATGAGTTTTCAAAAAAGGCTGGAAGACTTATTGCCGGGAATTTAGTGCTTGAAGAAGTTGGGGGCGCTTCTCCGTTGAGGAATTCAACCCGATTGACCGTCAATATTTTCACCTACCAAAGAAAATTGTCGATCAACTTACGAATGGATCCTCAATTTTTCACTGCGTCAGATTCGCAAGAATTTTTAAAGCAATATGTCGACACGTTTTTGGGCGGATCTGTCAATCATTCACCGGTTGTAATCGCTGAAAACTAAACCGATTCGACAATCAATCTGGTCCCGGCTTTGTAGAGCCGGCCAGTTTTAGTTGAATCTGAAATCAACGCTATTTTCCCGAGATTAGAATTCGGGCCGATTTGAGGCTATGATGATCGCCGGTAAGTCCGCTGGAATTCAATGTTGGTTGTCAGGATCAATGGTCGGGAAGGTGTTGGATGTGCATTCGATTTTTGATGGGTTTGTTAGGCGTCGGACTGGCTGCAACAGGTTTGCTAGGTGAGACTTCTAAAACTGGAAGCTCTGAATTGCAGCCCAATATCTTGTTCATTGCCATCGACGACATGAATGACTGGGTGGGTTGTCTGAATGGACATCCACAGGCGATTACGCCTAATCTTGATCGCTTGGCAAAACGCGGCGTCAACTTCACCAACGCTCATTGCATCTCTCCAGCCTGCTCTCCGTGCCGATTGGCTTTGATGTACGGAGTTGAGCCATTCAAGTCGGGACTTTATCCGTTTTACGACCACGGTAAGATTCCGAAAACGGTTTTGAATCAATACGTGAGTTTGCCAAAGCTTTTCCGCAACAACGGTTATCAGGCCTTTGGGGCAGGAAAAGTCTTTCATGGTTCGCATCGAATCGAAGATGATTGGGATGATTACCACAAGCATCGCGGTGCCAAATTGATTTACAAACCGGAACAGGGATACCAGCAGGGCCAGTCAAAAAAGATGGCTTTTTGTCCAACCGCAAATCCACTAGCAGATCATCCCGACTATCAAGTTGCCTCGTATGGGATTGATGTGCTGAATCAATCTCACGACAAACCCTTTTTTTTGGCCGTTGGAATTGTCAAACCCCACTTGGCATTTGTATGTCCCCAGAAGTTTTTCGAAATGCATGCCGGGCCGATTGAGAAACCAGCCATACGCTATACAGATTTGGCTGACGTTCCCTGGCCTGCTCGTGCGAATGCCAAGTTGTCCGACGACATTCGATATCGAAAAGACAAAGCTTGGGAAAAGGTTCGCAGGTCTTATCTCGCCTGCATTTCGTGGGCTGACTTCAACATCGGGCGAGTCCTCGACGCCTTGGAAAACAGCCGTTACGCAGAAAACACGGTCGTCGTTTTATGGTCGGACCACGGATATCACTTGGGGGAAAAAAGAAGCTTTCGAAAGTTCTCGCTATGGGAAGAATCGACTCGAGTTCCGTTTATGATTTACGATCCCAGACCCGGGCGAATGAAGCCAGGGAATTCTTCTGAAGCAGTTTCCTTAATCAACGTATATCGAACGCTTGGAGAAATGGCCGGAATCGACGTGCCCGAGTATGTCGATGGTGAAAGCCTTGTACCCCAGATCGCCGATCCTTCTGAACCGATCAACACTCCCGCAATCACCACTTGGGGGCGAGGAAACTATACGATCCGCGATGACGATTGGCGATACACTCGTTATTTCGATGGCAGCGAAGAATTATATAAGCACTCCAGCGACCCTCAAGAATGGAATAACCTAAGCGATCAATCCGAGTTCGTCGAACAGAAAGCTCGCCTGGCTCAGTTTCTTCCTAAATCGGAAGCTCCGCAAATCAAACAGGGGCGGGCTCTGTGGAATGTGATTGATGCCGATCAGCCTGGGAAACTCCAAAAATTCAAAAAGGACTGGGCCAAAAAAGCTAAAAAGGTTGTTCCAAGAATCGAATAATTAAAAGTTGACGCCAGAGTAACTTCCTTTAATCGGCCAATGGATAATTCATTGGTCGCCACGGGTATCGGCCAACCATTGGTCAGTGCTTTGCGGGTCAGCAAATCGGCAGATTTCTTCAAGCTGGTCTGCGATTGCAAACAGGTCGTCCTGCCATTGCTCATGGGAAACATCAGGCGGACAAAGTTGAGCCATTTCGTCGATCAATAAAATAAACCTTAACAGGTGGCGAAACACGATACCTTCCTGTTTTTGAAGTTTGTGACTAGTAATGTACTTGTTAAAGTCAGTGCCAAATTGCAATACCTCACCAACAACCCAAACCGGCGTTATCCTGACGTCTTGAACGCCAGGAAAATCGTACTCAAATAAACGAAGCAATTTGTAAGGAAGTGTCAGGATCGGCACAAATTCGTCTTCGTCGTAATATCCTTTGTGGGAATCTTCGTCTTCGTCTTTTTTGTCTCCCAGTTCTTCGGCAGTCGCCAAGCCGAGCTTTAAAAGTTGCGAATCCAGTCGAGTCGTTGCTAAGGGACCAGGCGGCAAAATGTCTGGTTTGGGGATCCGAATCGCCTTACCAACAGATTTGGACATTTCCAAAATACTTTCGAACGCCATAATACGTTCATTGCGATCTGCTATTCCAAGGTGATTCATCAAGAACAAAGCATACAGCGGATGGACCCCTCGTAGCTTTAAGAGGTCGGCCATCTTTTCGGTCGGGATTGCTTCATCTGGCTTGTATTCCGCCAGCAGGTCGGACTTCAGGTTAGAAGTTTTCTTTGACGGATTGAGTGCGAGATCGGTCGGGAGAGATTTATCTGGGATATTGCGTTGCCCAAGATCAAGCACTAACGACGAAGAAGTTGAGGCCTCGGATTCCACCGGCAAACGATCATTTGAATTGGGATCTTGGTCGAGATCTGGGTTTTTATTTTCAGCAGAGGATTCATCGGTATGCGACCGGTCAGGCGCAAGGCCAAGGGGCGGTTTGGGATTGAGTGTCAAATACCCCCCTCGCCAAAGCGTAATCAATTGGCGATTGAGGTTTTTTTGAGCCGCCGGTCGCTCTTTGGGGATTAGTAGCCTGCCAGCAATCAGTCTTCGGATCAGTTCCACTTTCGGAGAAGCATCAAGCATATAAACCAATAGCCGCCATGGGAGAGGACCTCGACTGGCCAGGTCAGCCGAAGGTGCATCGATCAAAGTTTCAAATTGTTGCTGGGTCCAGTACTGTTGACCTTCTTTCCTTTTAGGTTGTTTTTTCTTCAGGGCTTTTTTGGCTTTCCGAAGTCCCGGATCTTTGGTGTCGTCCGGAATGGCATCATATTTTTCTTTCCACTTCAGGATTTTGACATCATCTTCGTGGGGCAATGCGAATACATAGCCACGATCATCGAATTGCGGCCGCCCTGCCCTACCAAACATTTGGTGAGCCGAACTTGCTTCGATGACTTTAAGCTTTCCTCGAGGGCCTTTCAGCAGAGTGGGAAGGATGACTGATCGGGCTGGCAAGTTGATTCCGGCCGCTAAAGTTTCGGTGCAAACACAAACGCTCAAAAGTTTCTCTTGAAACAACTCCTCAACGATTCGTCGATAACGAGGTAACACTCCTGCATGATGAACACCAATCCCCCGCATGAGAATTTGTTTAAGCTTGGGACCGACACCCTGCGACCAGTCGAATTCGCCTAGTCTTTGAGCTAATTCTTTTTGTTGCTCTTTGGCAACACACTTTTTTCCCTTCAAAAGTTCAGC
>JBCCSJ010000145.1:0-14029 GCA_039200505.1 Planctomycetota bacterium
CCCGAGGTGGCGAGGGTAGGCAAGAGTCACTTATGCTCTTAGGCAAAAGGTTTCTAGGAGATTAAAAGGTACCAATAAGCGTTTCAATTTTCAAGTAGGATTCCTATAGTTACTTCGAAGACCAAAGTTACCGATCGTAGTGATGTAGGTCAGGGTCACATCGGGATCAAGCTGAGTGCTGAATCCACCCAAGAAGTTGCTTCCTGCAGAAAAGTCAAAACCACTATCCCAACCTGCGGTCCAACCACCATAAACGGTTGTGGCATCGTTCATTGCCCAAGTTGCGATTGCACCGGTGTGAGTGAACGGCTCGCTGTTGTACATCGTCATCGCATGCGAGTAGAAAAAGTTGTCCGGTGCGGTCACAGTTTCATAACCTACCAGAGTGAAAAAGTGACCGACTTTAACGCTCATGTCGCCCATGGCAACTTCACCGTAAAGCTGTGGTAAAGCCCAGCCAAATCCACCATTTCTTTGAAAACCGGGAGCTCTATCCCAAGTCGCTCCAGGGTTACCGAACGCTTGAGTGTCTTGAGCATCGATACCGTAGACGCCATCAAATCGGAAACCAAAACCCATCCGACCGTTTTTAGATTCGGCAACTCTTTCGGCGAACAACCATGCTTGATGCACGTTGAAATCACTTGGTTGGTTGTTGAATAATCCGTTACCATCGGTGTGAACACCACCTTGAAGCCAACCGCCAATGTTGACCCATGGATCGTCACAGTTCCGGCCAAACAGTTTCCACGGTTGTGGATCACAGCCTGATCCGCATTCCATGGTTGCACAGCCGTCAGTGCAGCCCATAGATCCGCTGCCCGTAGTGACATCTTGGTAAATCACCGATCCGGCTGATTCCGATGTCACGACGGGTGCTGCAGCAACGGGAGCGGCCTCTTGAACGGGAGTTGGAGTTGTCTGAACGACCGGCGCACTTTGAGCGGCAGTAGGGATCACGTAGTTTGGTCTGTTTCCAGACTGGGCGTAGGTTGAGATAGACATTACCCCAACTCCGAAAACTCCCATCAGGAATTTCCAATTGAAAGAACTGTACTTCATCACTTTCGTCCTATGAAAGAATCTGGGTCTCATTCCCTGACCAGATGATCGACGGAATGGCGGTTCCAACAGACAATTCGTTACTTGAATCACGCCCGTTACAACACGCATCAGTTGGAAAATCGGTGATAGAGAACATCCGGATTAATCAAATCAGTACTCACCAATCGCAATTTCCCCTCAATTCGACCCCAAAGCCGTAAAATATCCGGACTGTGCTAATTGCATGACCCGACCGAATAACCATGCCGTACAGAGTGAGATGAGTTTAAGTGTTCAATGGCGTTGGCATCTTTTAAATCTGGACTGTCGAGACTGTCGATATTCTAGGCAGGCCAAACCGCAGTCCGGATCTGGGGGAGTCATTCGTGCGGTTTAAGGGGCCGCCTTTCTGCATTGTGAGCCTCACAGACCAATTAATGCGCGAATTCTAGAACATCCTGCGCTTCAAATAAGCGGATTTAGACAGCCGGATCAGATCCGAATGGGATCGCGAAAATTTTTACTCCATATTTGAATCCAAAATACCAAGTAAAAAGCCACTTGGTTGCCAAAAGCAAGATTGAGTTGACTGCTTTGGTATGTCGTTTGCCTAAGGGTGAACCGTCTTAAGCAGGAATCACTGACTTGGACACAACTGAGTTTGCGGGCCGGTTTCGGTTCGAAACTCGTTTAATTTTGGTGGTCAATGGTGAAAGGAGCATGTGCTGGATTTCGCGATTCAGCACATGCCTCCTTGACCAAATTTATAATACTTTTGGTAGTTCAGGACTTATTTTGAGCTATCGAGATTGGTCACGCCGAGCGCGTGTCCTCGGAAGGGCGTTCCACTCAAACGAGTGGAACGTTTTTTTCGTTGATGGCTAAGGCTAGGGATCGGTTTTCATCGTTCTGAACTGTCACTTGACTAATTCGCACCTGTCAATCAGCTCTTTCGCACCGACCTGTGACCCAACCTCTTCAGCCACCGTCCGGCAACTTGACCTCTATCTCCCAACTCCGCTCGAGTTAGCCGATTTGGTGGCCATGGTTGAGTAGAAGCTTCCCTCGGGTTAGCCGATTTGGCGTTAGCCACGGTTGGGTGGAAGGGTATGCCCCGATTCTTTTAAAGGGGCTCAAATATCCTTTATTGGATCCATGCATAATTTAAAGGCATTCATTGCCGCAAAGTAAGCGTTCTTAACGACTGAAAGCATTGCTGCAGGACTGCCAATTTCAAATCTGGACCCTTGATGACTCCTTTGGATGTTCCATCTGCCATTAATTTTGTTTTTCGATACGCCGCCCAGTTTGGCACGATCGATGCGACCTGGACCCGGCAGATATTCGAACTCGTAAGGATTGGACTCCAAATGAATTCTCTCGTAGCTTACCTTTCAAGGACCCGATCGTTTAACAAAGCGATGGAGGTTAAAAGGATTCGAAACCGGTTGAGTATCGGGTTTTTAATCTGCATTGCCATCATTCTAGCGGTTTCTACCTATGACACTTATCTCGTGTTCGTTCACCAGCGGCATATCATCAAGATGGAAAGAAATCCCATTTGTCTATTTTTGATTCGGTTAGACCCCGAAAATATGACTTTCTTTTTGATGGGAAAATTTCTTGGCAATCTCGGCGTCGTTTGCGTTTTAGCGGCATTGAAATGGCTCTGCTTTCGTCCTTACCTCTTAGTGGCGGGCTTGGTTGCTGGCTTTCAAATAGGCCTATTAGGATTTTTGCTTCTTTCGGATCCAGTTTCGGGATTATTTCATTTTGACGATTTATTCCACCCAGCGCCCGACCGTTTTAGGAAAGGTCTTCTGAACCTGGTTTATCATTTACCCTTGATACCTATCGTTGTTTTAGTCGCGTTTTTTTCCCTGCGACCTTTGGTTGGACGATCTTTGAATTCGGAAATCCAACGGCAAACAAAACCAGCCCAAGCGACTGTTTCCTGACTCAAACTGAAGGGATACCCCTCTGAAATTAATGGCGGGCGAGGCTGATACGAATCCTAGGATTGCGATGACAATTTCTCATCTTCTTTTCTATCGAAACAGTATCAATCGTGAGTCACAAAAATCGACGTTTAACCCTGGAGCGTCTTGAAGATCGAGTCCTTTTTGACGCGGTGCCTGACGGAAATTTTTTCACGGCCCCCGAAGTCGAACAACCGATCGTCGTGCAGCAAAGCTCGATAGATTTACAAGACGTAGATTGCGACGATTGTCGATCCGAATTGATTGTGATTGATGGTCGTGTGAAGGATATCGGAAACTACGTCAATCCGATCATTGAGGGTGCCCAAGGGAGTACCTTCGAAGTGAAATTCATCGACACCCAAACAGATGGTTTCGGTCAGGTAGAAGATTTTCTAAATGAATCATCGCGAAGTTATGATGCGATTCACATCCTTTCTCACGGCGAACCGGGACAACTCGAGTTGGGATCGAGTCGGCTTTCGGCAGGCAATTTTGACCATCACGCCTCGACGATTGAAGGTTGGGCCCCGTTTTTGTCAGAAGAGGCAGATCTGCTGTTTTATGGATGCGAATTGGCAGGCGGACCTGATGGGATGGAATTGCTTGATTACCTTGGGGAAGCCACCGGAGCGGATATTTCGGCTTCGGATGATTTGACTGGTTCAAATCAACTCGGGGGCGATTGGGACCTTGAAATCGAACGAGGCACAATTGAAACGGCCGCACTTCAGTTAACCCTATGGGAAGGAACCCTAGATTTACCAACGTTCGACACCGAAGGTATTTTTCATGTCCATTCTCCCAAAAGCCAACTCAGCATGCTGGAGGTTTCCGATTCCGATGACGGACTTGCCGACATGGGTGACGAAGCCGAAAAGCGTTGGAGGGTGAACGGAGCGGGCTATCGACAAGCGGATGGTTATGGCTACGGAATCACTCAAGGGAAAGACGAACTGATTCGCATTGGTGGTAATGGTCAATACGAATGGATTGGAAAGGTGGATGGCCTGCCTCGAGTTGGCGGGCATTACCAGGGTGGCGATTTTGCGAATGACCTGCTTTACGTCAATTCGAAAACACACTTGTATGGCATTAACGTCGAAACGGCTGTTGTAGAAGATGTGATCGAGTTTTCTGAACGACTCCGACGTGTCAACGATATCGCCTTTGATGCTCAAACCAATCAGTTTTATGGTTTAACGACAGGTCGAAACCCTGACCTCATCAGCATTGATCTAGATGGGAATGTGCAAAAAACAGAAGTCAATGGAATCGAGAAACGAAGGGTTTTCAGTTCCGTCGCTTTTGATTCTGAAGGTAATTTGATCGCAACCGATCATCGCAAAGGCATGGTTTACTCAGTTGATGTTCAAACCGCTACGGCCAGCCGTCATGCCGACCTGGGCCAGAGACTAAAGCTGGGTGATGGTTTTTCAGTTCACAGCCTCGTCGATCCATCGAGCAATGAAAGTAGTGAACAAGATAATGGAGGAGAAGGCGAAACCGAAAACCTGAGCCCTCCCGTAGCAAGCCCTGATCAATTCCAGACTGGGTCCGATTCGGCCGTATCTGGGAATCTGTTTGCCGAAAACGGAAATGGACTCGACTCCGACCCCGAGAACAATGCCATCGAAATCGTCGGTGTCAACTCGACCGACTCTGGTGTGGGAGTTTCAGTTCAATTGAATTCTGGAGCATTGGTGGCCGTCCAATCGAACGGAGATTTTGACTACGATCCCAATCAGGCATTCGGCAATTTGCAATCCGGAGAAACAGCAACTGACTCATTCACTTATACGATTTTTGATGGCGAATACTACTCCGAAGCCACCGTCACGGTCACCGTGGAAGGAGCCGATGATCCTGGGCCAAATGCGTCCAACGATTTGTTCGAACTAGATACGAATGAAATTCAGACCGGCAATTTGATGGCTGACAATGGGAACGGAGTCGATTTGGCCGACGGTGGTGTGCTATCGGTAGTCTCAGTGAACGGAAATGATCAAATCGGATCTGAATTGACGCTCGCTTCGGGAGCACTCATCACAGTCGATTCAAACGGGCAGTTCGAATATGACCCTAACGGTCAATTTGACGATCTGTACGAAGGTGAGCAGGTGACCGACCTGTTCTACTACACCATTTCGGATGGTGATACGACGTCGACAGCGATCGCGGAATTCCGACTCAACGGAGTTTTTAATCCGGCTCCGGAAGCTGCCAGCGACGAATTTGCCACTCTGGCTCATACCAAAGTGGTTGCTAATCTTTTTGCAGATAACGGAAACGGCGTCGATTCAGATCTCAATGGCGATACACTTCAGATTGTGGCGGTGGATAATGACGCCGGCAATGTGGGTGAATACCTGCTGGCTTCGGGAGCCAAGGTGACAGTCGGAACCAATGGAGACTTTGTTTACGATTCGCAGGGTGTTCACAATGAGCTACCGATTGGTGACACGATCGTGGAGTCATTTCAATACACGGTTTCAGATGGCCAATCAGAGGTGACAGCTTCGGTTTCGATTACGGTCGAAGGCGTTTTTGATGCTTCCGAGGCAAATGTGGCACCGGAAGAGGACGTCTTAAATCCCGAAGAGGATGACGAAGTCAATTTTGTTGGCCTGAACGACGGCACATCCACTTCCATCATGAATGCAGGCGACTTTAACAATGATGGAATCGAAGATTACCTTGTTGGTGACTACGACGTTAATAATGGGGCAGGGGCTGCCTATCTGGTTTACGGTAGTGAAACAGAGTCGCTTAACGATTTCGATGTGAATTCGCTTTACGAAGCCAACGGTGGTGATGGATCGCGTGGCTTTGTGGTTCAAGGTGCCATCGCCAACGACCGCCTTGGCGAGTTTGTCAGCAACATTGGCGACATTAATAACGACGGCATCACTGACATTATCGTCAGTGCTACCGACGCCGATCAAGGCGGGCTTGAAAATACGGGTGCGGCCTATGTGATATACGGCAACGAGGGCCTGAATCGGGCAGAATTAAACGTATCCAGTCTTTATCAGATCAATGGAAGTGATGGTTCGTTTGGGTTTGTAATCAACGGATCCAACGAACACGATTTGTTCGGAACAACCGCCGGAGCCATTGGCGATGTAAACGGAGACGGGATAGATGACTTTGCGATTTCGACGATCGATGCCGAAGTGGGTGAGGATCAAAATGCCGGAAAAGTCTACGTCTATTTTGGTCAAGATGATTTTGAGACCGAGTATCAAGCCGACTTTTTGAGCAGTGAAAACGGAGGGGATGGCTCGGAAGGATTTATCATCAATGCAATCAGTCCGCACGATCATATTGGGGACCAAATTTCTGGCGGTGTCGACGTAAACGGGGACCGGATTGATGACTTCGTGGTGACTGCTCCTAATGCAGACGGATTTGACAGGCACGATTCCGGAAAATCGTTTGTGGTGTTCGGGTCTACCGACGGATTCGATGCTGAGTTTGAACTATCCAGTCTTTTGTCAGAAAACGGAGGAGATGGCTCGGAAGGCATGGTGATTCACGGTGTTGATCGCAATACGGGCGACGGTAGCAAAGTTCAACTTGTCGGCGACATCAATGGAGACGCGATTGGCGAATTAGTGATCGGGGCTGGATCAGAAAAAGCCTATGTTTATTACGGTGGCCAGGAGAACATGAAAGCGGAATACGTCATGAAAAGCCTGAAACAAGATGGCGTGTATTTCGACAACCTGGACCCCTCGTTGTATGTTGCTGAACCTCGATACATGAATAACGTGGACCTCCAATCTACCAATCAGATCGCAGTCCGTATTTGGGGTAGCCAGACCGTCCAGACTTTCGTGCAGGGTGAATCTCTCGAATTTGAAATCGGGTACGGAACCGGAGCCATTACTCTTTCGACCGGGACGGAAATTACCTGGACGATTACACCCCATGAAGGTGAGTCGTGGCCCCAGGGCAAACCGATCGACTATTTCGCTGTCGATATCGTTAACAGCGACAATGATCTCGACTTTGAATTCGACTCCACTGTCATCGATCAGGTGACCGAGCTGACCGACGATGAACTGATCGAGTTTGCCGAAGAGCTTTATAAATTCCGTGGATCCGCCAGCGACCCGCTCAATTTTAACGGCTAAACGGTAATCGAATCAGATGGCTTGTCGTCCTAACAAGCCATCATTCTTTTTTATTCGGGTGTGGGACTCAAGCCTGGCGGGGTTTCCCGATTCTCCGCTCGACACCGGCTTGCAAGTTTGCCCAAGCCGCAATTGCGACTTATTTTTGCCCGTCCAGTCCAGAAATTTATGCCGACGGCACAGCTAATTTTGACCACATCTATCCAGAATGATATTCAACAAAGTTAAAAAACGGAGCTTGTCTCTTTTTCAATTCTGGAGAAACTCCCAGTCGGTCGAAGAAGCACTACAGCAATGTTCACACATTCAGCGCGAAATGGAAGTTCTTTCCGATGTTGAACTTCAAGAGTATTTCGAAAATATCCAATCCTGTTACCAACGAGATCAATCTAACGGCACTTTTTCGGATTGGCGTCAACACGCACTCGCAGTAGGTTTCGAGGCGATCCGTCGAGAGATGGGGTTCCGTCTTCATGACGTTCAACGGCAGGGCGCCTGGCTGGCTTCCCAAGGTAGCATTATCCAGATGCAAACAGGTGAAGGTAAAACGGTTGTCTGTGTTCTAACCGCAATCATCCAGGCAGTGATTACCGATTCGATCCACGTCGCCACCACTAATGACTATTTGGCGGCCCGAGATCACGAGATTGCGGAACCCATCTTTAAACGACTGGGAATCAAATCCAACGTCGTGGATATGAATCTTTCGCCGGCCGCCAAAAAATCAATTTATCGTCAACAAGTCGTCTACGGTGCCGGCCACGTTTTTGGATTCGACTATTTAAGCGACCAGGTGAGTTTGCGTAAACGAGAAAGCATCGGTCTGGGAAACGGATTGATGGAACTCTATGACGGTCATGATGTTGAATCGACTTTGCTTCAGCCCTATCGAAAAGCAGTAATCATCGACGAAGCTGATAGTGTGTTGGTCGACGAATCGACCACCCCGCTGATTTTGAGTGGAGGCGCCGATTCAGGGACCGCCAGCGATCAGTTTGCGATTCCCTATTTGCGGGCCCGAGTTATCGCTGATTCCCTGAACACGCCAGAGGAGTACACCGTTAACAAGATTGAACGCAAAATTGAGTTGACCGAACGCGGAGCAGAAGAAATTCATATCCGCCTGGCAGAACTAGGACGCCTCGAATTGGCTTTTCCTTGGTCGAGCTACGTCGAAAATGCACTTTTTGCAGAACACTTTCTTGATCGAGGAGAACACTACATCGTCGAAGATGACGCAGTCAAGCTGGTCGATCAAATGACGGGCCGAATCTTTGCTGATCGAAACCTAAAAAATGGACTGCATCAGGCCGTTGAAGCCAAAGAAGAGGTGACGATCAATTTGCCCCAATCCACATTGGCACGAATCACGCGGCAGCGATTCTTTCAACAGTACGATTGCGTTTGCGGGATGACCGGTACCGTGATGGGGATCGAGAGAGAGTTGAAACATTTTTATAGCGTTTCGTCGCAGGTAATCCCAACCCATCTACCCGGAAAACGTCGTGGTTTTCCTTCGCTCTACTTCGACAGCTGGAAATCGAAGGCGGATGCAATCGTAAACGAAATTTTTGAAATCAGTTCAGCCGCACGTCCGATTTTGATCGGTACACGAACGATTGCTGAAAGTGATCGCCTTCATGATCGGCTTCAACAAGAAGGTATTCATTGCGAATTATTGAACGGTGTGCAAGAAAAAGAAGAGGCAGAAATCGTTTCGATGGCGGGCCAGTCAGGTTCGGTCACAATCGCGACCAATATGGCCGGACGAGGCACCGATATCAAACTGTGTGACGTATCCAAATCCACTGGGGGTTTGCATGTGATTGCCACCCAGCATAGTGAATCCGAACGAGTCGATCGTCAACTGATCGGTCGATCCGCAAGGCAAGGCCAACCAGGTAGCTTTCGGTTTTTTGTTGCAGCCGACGACGACTTGTTCCAGGGCGATGGTGCCTATCTTGCTAAGTCCATTCTTGCGTCTTCGAATTCCAGTGGAAGTTCGGACAAAGATTTTTCGAGTGAGATTTTGGCTCTTCAAAAACGAAAAGATAACGATGGATTCGTATCTAGACGACGGCTGGTCGAATTCGATTCATGGATGGATGGCATCCGTGAAACAATGGTCAACAGGTGAGAAAATGATTGTAAATAACTTTCGTATCGTTTCCGGGCTGGGGGCATTGCTTCTGGGACTGGTTTTCATAACAAATTTATCAGCTCAAATCACAGAAAGTTTTACCGAACCGGTAGCCATTCGCAAACTGGCTGTCTCGCAGCCCCAGTTGATTACACAAGTCAATGTCGAAGAAGGAACTTTTGTTTCTAAAGGGGATTTATTGGCCGAATTGAATAGCGATGCGCTGAGAAAGCGTTTGGAAATTGCCAAGGCTCGGGCCGAATCGGCGGTCGAAGTCGAGGCAGCCGAAGCCAAAGTAGAATCCCTGAATTCTCGCTATCAGTCGATTCTGGAAATACGACAAAAAGGATTTTCAACCCTGGAAGAAATGAGAAATGCCAAACTCGATTTGACCCGTGCCGAAGCCGAATTAGAACTTGCGCGATACAAGCAAAAAGAAAATCACCTTCAAGTCGCACTGATCGAATCAGAATTGCGGAAGCAAGAAATTCATAGCCCCATCGATGGCGTTGTCACTATGATTTTTGCCAGGGAAGGGGAGGTCGTGGGTTCGAATCAATATCCGTTTGCAACCGTGGCCGATATCAGTAGCCTCAAAGTTCGGTATTTTTTGGATTCAGACATGCTCAAACGATTGAGGCCAGGTTCTCGGGTCCAGTTGGAAATGACCAGCAGTGGACAAAAAGTGGAAGGATCTATCGGCTATATTTCGCCAGTCACATTAGCCGATGCGGGAACGACCCGAGTAGATGTGATTATCGAAAACCGGGAATTCAAGCTACGCAGTGGAGTGCCGTGTCGATGGCTAGGTCATTCCACTTCGAATCTGACTGCCAGACGCCAACACGGTTCGAGCCTCAGCAGTTCAACATTCCAAACGAAAACCATGCTGACGCGGGAGTAGTCATGTCTGTCAAAATTTCCTGCGGCCTGACGTCAGACCATTTGGAACCAACCCAACAGGAACCAACCCAACAGGAACCAGCCAAGGTCGCTGCACCCAAGGGTTCGCATACCGCGAGAGCTCCGCTCACTCATCCAGCCAGAATCGTCCGGTCTGGTATGCAAGCTAGTAGCGCAACCGTCGGTTCGACCCAGCATTCAATCGATCACTCGAACGAAACGGTTGATAAGCCTCAATCATTGCCGACCCCAGAAGTTTCAAAGAAAACGGAATCTCAACGAACCCTTGCCAATCATCCACTTATCGAGCAAGAAAAAGCTCGGCCAGCCCAAACAGCAAAAAACTTGATCGCCGATCCATCTGCAAAAGATCGTGTCCGAAAAAAAATTGGTTCGAGGCAAGAAAAAGATGTTCGATCCAAACAAGCGGCTGAGCGAAACGAAAGTGTTGTCCTGAGCCAAGCCAGTGGACAACCTGCCCATTCGGCCAGTGCATCTTCCAAACTCAAAAGACCAACCCAGCAGTCAGGTGAACGACTAACCGAGACAACTGTAGATCATGGAGAAGATCGAGTAGATTCAAACAATCGCCCCAAAATGTTAGGCAATATTTTTCATGAGCTGCGAGAAGCCCTCAAAAAACTGAGGCCAAACAGCGAGCAGGGGTTGGCCGAAGCGATCAACCAAATTTTGATCAATCAGGGTGGCATACTCGGTATCGCTCATGTCGAGTCGGACGAATCGGGTGGTTGGATCATGTCGGAGGGGCTATTCAAAGGAAGAGTTCCCGGTCAATCGGAATTCAATGAAAAATATGGAGCCTCGGCAGGATCGGCGGTTCAAACCAATCAGATCCAGGTCGAGATTTTTCGCGGGCTAACGTTATTGCTAACTTCTGTTACGGTGGTCGGTGAAAAGCCTCGTCTAGTTTTCTTGACTTGCGATCCGGCTAGACTTTCCGAGTGCATGTTGGTTCTCGATCTGATTCGGGAACAGATGGCTCTGAAGCTAAAAGACCTGCGATTCCAGAATAATCGTTGGAAACTGGCATCTTTAGCTGCATTGGTCGACCTAATTACCCAGGTCGAAAGCGCTGATAATTTAAGAGAGGCGTGCGACGTCGTTACCAACGAGTTGGTTCGTTATTTATCAGCTCGGCAAGTTGCCGTCGCCATGCATGTAAAACGCCGACTGCGATTAGTTTCGATCTCTGGCGAAACAGAAATCAATACCAAGAACGATGGAGTCCGTGCGATGGAGACGGCGATCCATGAAACGATGATTCGAAACGAAAGGTGTGCTTACCCGGCGCCTCCAGGATCGTCCAATCATTTGCTATTGGGACACGAACAACTAGCTCAGATGTCGGGACAGTCTTCGGTGGTTTCCATTCCGTTGGCGGTCGCCGACGGTGATCCTGTCGGAGTCCTATTGATTATGGGGCAGACGGATGTACTCCAATCGTCCCGGACAGATCGGTTTTTTTCCGCTGTTGGTAGCCGGCTTGGAAGCGCATTAAGGGTGATCCAGCGAGCCGAACGGGGATGGTTAGGAAAGTGTTATGCCTGGTCTCGAAAACAGGCGTTTCAATTTCGTACCTACATCATTCTCGGATCGGTTTTGGCATTGATTGGTTTGCTTTTTTTACCAATGGACTATCGCCTGCGAAGTAAATGCGAATTCGCTCCAACCGGCGTTCGTCACAGCGTAGCGCCATTTGACGGTATCGTCAGCGAAATGTTGGTCCGCCCGGGTGACTCGGTAAAAAAGGGGGATGTGATTGCCAAAATGGATCAACAGCAAATCAGAATTGAGACGGCATCCTTGATCGCGGAATTGCAAAGTTCCCGCAAAATGAGAGAAATCAATCTGGTTCAGGATAAGGTCTCAGAATCTATCGTGGCTAATTTGAATGCCCAAAGCACTCAGGCAAAACTCAACGCCCTGCAGCTTAAAAAAGAGCAGTCAAACATCCTTGCTCCAATGGATGGGTTAATTCTTGGCGGGGCCAACGAAACGATCTCGGGCGCGTCGTTACGGATGGGTGAAAAAATGATCGAAGTTGGCACAATCGATAATTTGATTCTTGAAATTCCGATCCCAGCCAGCGACATCACCCACGTTTCGGTGGGCCAAAGGGTTTGCGTTTGGGTAAATGGGTTTGAAAAACAAACGATCGATACAACCATCGAAAAAATTCGACCCAAATCAGAATTGAAAAATGCCAAAAACGTCTTTATCGCCGAAGTCCAGATTCCCAATCCTGATCAGAAATTACGCCCTGGAATGCGGGGTGAGGCCCAGGTGTATTGTGAACATAAGTGTTTAGGATGGATTCTGTTTCACAAACCGTGGAAACAAATTCAAACCCGATTTCTTTGGTGGTGATCGACATGATGAACGAACATATCGCCAATGCGACGACATTTGATCTGTCTCAAGCCTGTTTGAAACTAAAACCAGATTTAAGATTTAGTGTTCAACATGGACAGGATTGCACCTGGTTTCTGGTTGAAGATCGGGCTAAGTCCGCATTCTATCGACTTGGAACACCAGAATACACTTTGGTTTCGATGTTTGATGGAAAAACCAATGTGGCGACGGCTGTGGCATCGACCTGTTTAACACTCGGTGCCGACGCCCTTTCAGAAAACGATGCCATTCAATTGTGCCGGTGGCTAGTGGAATCCAACCTCGCGCATACCGATGCCTCCCTATCGGCCAGTCGATTGTCAGACCAAAGAGGGAAAACTCAGAAACAGAAAGCGTTGTCAAAGATTGATCCGATTGCGATCAAGTTTCCTTTGACATCACTCGATAAACCGGCAGAGTTGCTCAGTCAGGCTTTTGGATTCCTGGTATCCAAAACATTCGCTACGATCTGGTGTCTGACAGTCGCCGCAGGATTGCTGTGTCTCGTTTTTAGCGATACTGCTGGCGTGCAATTATTCAGTGCTGATAACTTTACCTGGATGGTGATCACCTGGCTGGTATTGAAACTGATCCACGAATCTGCACACGTTCTTTGTTGCAAACAATTTGGTGGCAGTGTGGGGCGGGGCGGAATCCTGTTCTTGCTTTTGATTCCGATGCCGTTTGTGGACGTGACTAGCGCTTGGCGTTTCCCGAATAAATATCAACGAATTTTGACATCAGCGGCCGGGATGATGGCTGAAATATTTATCGGATCGATCGCAGCCATGTTCTGGACGTTCAGTGGTCCCGGAGCGATCCAGTTTCATGCCGGGAATATTATGGTGGCGGCGTCATTGCATACTTTGCTGTTCAACGCCAATCCCCTCATGCGATTCGACGGTTACCATATGTTGGCCGACTGGTTGGATCTTCCCAATCTTGGGAACCATGGACAATCGTGGATCAAAAGCTGGTTCAGTTGCCTCTTTTTTGCAACTCCCGTCGCACCGTTAGAATACGCCGGATGGCAGGCCAATGTGATTCGAATTTACGGTATCGCAGCTTTAGCTTGGCGAGTTTTATTGTCCGTTGGATTGGCAATTGCGGCAGCCAATATGTTTTACGGCATCGGTTTGATCATTGCCTTGTTTGCGGGATGCTTATGGCTTGGGCTTCCCATTTTTCGGCTGGCCAAACTTCTGGTTCAGGGTAACGAACTTCAACAGGTGGATCGTCGTCGGTTTGCCGTCGTTTTTGCCACGCTTTTATTGGCCGGTTGGATGGCGGGTAATTTCATTCCCGGTCCTTCTCTGGTTTATGCACCGATGGTTGTCGAATACGAGGACCTTGAGTCTGTGCGAGTGGTGACTCCTGGGTTTGTACGCAACATCTTGGTTGAAGGAAATCAA
>JBCCSJ010000146.1:0-13781 GCA_039200505.1 Planctomycetota bacterium
CTTTTTGGCCTGAACGAAGAAATTACATAGGCGATCGCGATGATGGGTGTCGAAACCAAGCTGCCTAACATTAGAAAAAACAAAACAAACATAGTTTTGAACGTGACGACAAAGGAACCGCTTCGTTTTTCAAGTTTGTGGTCCGATCGGCGAGTCGGAACAGCGGGCGCGGTTAGAACTTTGTTCATTGGTTTTCCCCAACACCAACGCGACGAATCAGTGACAATCCGTCCCGAAGGGGAATAAGAACTTGTTCAACTCGTGCGTCTTTCGAAACATGCTCGTTGAATCCACGAATCGCCTCACCATTTTCAGAACGCGAGTTCAAGTAAGGTTCACCCTGTAGTAATGTGTTATCGACGACCATGAAGCCATGATCGGAAAGCAAATCTGCATCGAGAATTGCGTCGAAATAACGACTGTAACCCGGTTTTTCTGCGTCGATAAAAATCAAATCGAACTTGAGACCTTCTTTTGAAAGTTGGATCAAGGATTCGTGAGCCGATCCGATTCGGATATCAATTTTGTCGGATACTCCCGCACGCACAAAAGACTCCCGGGCGAAATCTGCAGTGTATGGATCCAATTCACAGGCTACGATTTTTCCGTTTTCTGGAATAGATTCAGCCATTGCGAGTGTGGCGTATCCGGTGAACATTCCAATTTCAAGGATTCGAGTTGCCTTGGAAATGTGAATTAAGAATTTAAGGAACTGTCCTTCGACGTGCCCAGATAGCATTTCGGATTCAAGCTCGACAACAGTTTCACCTTCTCCAAACTTATCGCTCCATTGATTCTGCTGGGTTCGTTCGACCAGCATTCTCAGGTCTTCTGATTCCTCGGTAGTGCACTGAGCGATGTAGGGATCCAGTCCGCTGGCTATGTTTGCCAAACGTTCGAATCGTTCAATTTGAATGGGTTCCAACGTGGCCTGTTTGGCATTGGCTAAAAGTTCCGCTAGCCCTTGAGCTAGAATTGCCGTGGGGGTAACAGGCCTAATTGTTTGGCTTTTCTGCATCTGAGCATCCAACGAACGATTCAAAACTCTCAAACCTCTCATTGGAGGTGTTGTTTATTCCGAATCCCTGCGGATTTATTAACAGATGAAACGTTCTTTTTAGTCCCCAGTAGAATTCGATGCCGGTTCGACCAACGCAACAAAATCAGGAAGCCGATGACTCGTTCCTTGCTCAGCAACAAGTCGTCCGAAACGTTTTTCGGATCATGTTTTTGGTGGCCTGCGTGACGTTGGTAGTTTATTGGATAACTGGAATTACACCGTTCATTGGATTCCACGGAGTGATTTTGATTGGTTTGTTGTTTTTGTGGATGTCCATTTTTGGATAAAGAATTTAATTCGATTCAGATAATTGAATCAATTTGTAAGTAAAACGATCGGTGTCCAACCGTCTTGACGACAATAGATTGGCGTCGGCCGAGCATTGATTGCCGGGCATTAAATGCCAAGAACTTATATTTGAATTTGGCCTACATTTATTTGTCTTCAAAATGCGATTCGATGCGTTGAAGATTGTCTCGATTGATCCACGTTTTCTCACCTCGTCCGCTCGATTTGAATCGCTGCAGAGCAATTTGATGCGCATCGCCGCTGGGGATCCACATCTCTTCCATTTGCTTTCGAGTACTTGGTTCCTTCAGCGGTCAAATCAATCTCAGACCAACGCCGGTTGCAGGGCTATCAGTGTACCACCAAGGGCTACGAGGAAAAAAAGTATCTTCCGATGACCAATCTTCATTGGATGCCAATCTGGAAGCACTTCGGCAGTCTTTGGGAATGGATTCAAAATTTCCACCTCGGGCAACCCTGGGATGCAATTCCTTAATTTGAAAAACGGTGTCTTTGGCGGGGATCGGCAAAGTCGTTTTCAATTTCGCGTAACCATTTTTTGAATACCCATCTAAAGTCCATTCGGATACGTTGCCGTACATATCATGAAGGCCCCAAGGATTGGGTAGAAGTTGACGACTTTGTGGCGTTCATACTCGGCATTGTCATCAAACCAAGCGTGCATAGATAATTCTGCAGGGTCGTCGCCAAAATAGTACGCTGTCTTTGTTCCGGCTCGACAGGCGTACTCCCATTCGGCTTCACTTGGAAGGCGATAGAAGGTGCCCAATTCGAGGCTAATCCACTTTGAATATTGCATAGCGGAATACTGTGTGATGGTTGCGGCTGGTTCATCGTTCCCTTCTCCCATTGAAAACGTATAACTGGGATCGTAGAGCTGAGAAGGAGCCGTGATCACATCGACTTCGTCTGCGTCACCTTCGTCAAGCTTCTTGAGCTTGCGTTGATCTCTTATAAAGTCACCTAGATCCATATATCTCTTGAACTCGCCCCAAGTCAGTTCGTATTTGCTCATCCAAAAGGGTTCAACTTGGATCAATCGTTGAGGCCCCTCGTCGGGGTTACGATTTCTTTCATCTGACGGGCTTCCCATCAGAAATGTTCCGCCGGGAATTGGCACCATGGTAAATTTGATCCCGCCAGGTAACGTGGTCTCGTAAGGGACCATATATCCGAATTCTGTTTCGACGAAGTTTTTCCCCGCAGGTCTCATCGCCTCGATTCCGGATGGGTAACTTCGATCCACTTTTAGTTCAAGGATTGATTGCGGTAACTGAGCGACCGTATTGTCCAAAAATAAGAGCTGGAACGAAATTAAAGAAAGGATAAAAACCTGTCCGGTATCGAATAAGATCCTCATGGCGGTGTTTTCTTTAAGGACAATTCGTTAGTTCGCTTATCATCTTAAACGATCGTTTGAAAGCAATCGAATCGAGTTTTGGGTAAGCATGCTCAGTCTTGTTGGTCTTCGATTCACCAATTTTTTTCGTGTCGAGACATCAAACAACTCGAGCAGGCAAATCATGCGAAAAATGCTAAATTGAGTTCTTTCGCTTAAGGCAGACGTTTTTGTTTTGATAAAATTTGATGCAGGTTCCGTGACAATACCACCGGTTTAGCCGGCGACGATGATCTGGGTTTTAAATTTTTGCCATTGAATGAAAAACCATGCCTAACAAAATTTTAACTCTGTTGTGTGTGCCCTGTTTTTGTCTGTTGATTTTGGAGTCCGGATTTGGGCAGGACCAAAATTCTCGGCCCAACATCGTTTATATCCTTCTTGATGATGCCGGATTTGGGGATCTGAGTTGCTATGGCCAGGAAAAATTTAGCACACCCAATATCGATCGAATGGCAATGCAGGGTATGAAGTTTAGTCAACACTACGCTGGATCTACGGTATGTGCTCCGACGCGTTGTTGTCTGATGACTGGAGTTCATACAGGCCATGCTTTTGTCCGTGGCAATCGAGAGGTAAAACCAGAAGGGCAGGCAGAAATGCCTGGCGACATCGTTACAATTCCTCGCTTGTTAAGAAAGGCTGGCTACCAGACCGGATGTTTTGGAAAGTGGGGCTTGGGTGCACCCGGATCAGCGAGTGATCCGATGGAACACTTCGATGAGTTCTTTGGTTACAATTGTCAGCGACTGGCTCACAATTATTATCCAACCCACTTATGGAAAAATCGCGAAAAAGTCGCGATGGATGGTCAGACTCATTCTTCGCCTGTGATACACGAAGCCAGTCTTGAGTTCATTCGGAAGAATCGTGACCGACCGTTTTTTGCATTCTTATCGGTCACGATTCCTCATGCTGCCATGCATGTTCCAGCTTCTTATTCTCAGCCCTTTGAATCGAAGTTCCCTCAATTCGCCGACAAAATCGGAAAGTACAAAGGGCCTGAAGTGAAAAACCCGATTGCTGCATTTGCCGGAATGATGACACTGATGGACGAACAGGTGGGTGAGATTCTTGCGCTACTGAAAGAATTGGATATTGATGAAAATACGGTTGTCATGCTTAGTAGTGATAATGGCCCGCATAAAGAAGGAGGGCACGACCCCCTATTCTTCGATAGTAATGGGCCACTGAGGGGGCACAAAAGGGATCTTTACGAAGGAGGCATTCGTGTTCCTTTGATTGCACGATGGCCTGGAATGATTCCCGAAAATTCGTCAAGCGATCACATTTCTGCTCATTGGGATATGCTGCCAACCTTTTGTGAGCTTGCTCAGGCCGAAGTCCCGTTTGAGCGTGACGGAATTTCAATGGTTCAAGAATTGTTGGGTCACTCGGCTAAGCAAAAAAAGCATCCGTTTTTATATTGGGAGTTCTATGAACAGGGTGGTAAAAAAGCAGTCCGATTTGACCAGTACAAAGCGATCCAATTGAACATCAATCGTTCGTCCAATTCTCCGATTGCGATTTATGATTTGTCGAAGGATATTCAAGAGACGCAGGACGTTTCTCGAAATCACCCAGAATTGGTAAAGAAAGCGGAAGCAATGATGCAACAAGCTCATACAGCATCACCTTTGTGGAAGTTCGGTCCTCGGAAAAAGAAAAAACGAAAGTAGGTGGGTTCAAACAACGGCGAAAGTCCGCACGTCAGTTTGATGGAATCGACCGCAGCGAAAATCTTTATTGCGAATCTTGATTAACATCCCAATGGACACTCAATTAAAGCGTAAATTCCGGATTCAATTCTCTCTAGGTTCCACGATTTTGGTGATGCTTGCGTTTTCTGCAGGATTCTTATCTCGAAACTTGATCGACGGGCTTTCACCGCTTTACTTGGGAATGTCGGTTCCTGCTTCGACGTCGTTGATTGGGATTGGTGAAACGTTGAGTATCGAATCGTTGACTGATCCCAATTTGAATCGGGAGGTCGTAGTGCTTTCGGACGCGACGATCAAATTACCTTTGGTGGGAATCGTCGATGTGAAGGATCAAACGACGATCGGTCTTGAGAAGATATTGAATAAGAAATTTGCCAAGTACTACAAGCAGGCTGGAATTGAAGTCTTTCGATCCTCCTCGTCCAGTTCAAAGTAATAAAGCGTTGCAACTGCGATACGATTTGAGGATTCCAGTCCGCTGATTAGCTTTTCGTAGAGTCTTTAAATTTAGTTTCCTCAGAAGTGGCTGTTGCCGTTTCAATTTCTGGCACTGTCTCGGTCCCTGATGAAGCTGTTTTTTCAGGTAGTCCATTCACAATTTTGCTAGGGTCAATCTGCGACTCAAGGTAAGCAACGATTCGATCCATCGGAACTCGTTCATACTTTAGGTCATCCAAAACAAATGTTTGTTTGCCGGCAGCGTTGGAGTAGTGGACGACTCCAATTCCTTTCTTTTCCCATTTCTTCTTGTCGAATTTCGTTACTTCGTCAGGTTTAAATTGCTTTCCGGAACTGGAGGTGATGGTTCCATCATTGAGTTCGACCCAAGTGTTTTTGTTGATGAGGTACCACAGGATGAGCGGAAGACCAACCACCAAACCGATCGCTAAAAAGATCCATTGCCAAACGATTTTGGTTTGAATCGCTTCGGTCAGTTCTTCTTGTTTGGGACGTTTGTTGCTCCAGCCATTCTGTGCTGAGATTTCCTGCCATTTGTCGGGAAGTTGGTCGGCCGAAACTTCCAGTTGAAGTTTCTCCCAAGCAGCCGCTCGCGGAAGTTGCCCCGGGAATTTTACGAGTCCGTCATAAAGGGACCAGGCAGCGAAAGCGAGGCAAGCGATCCCGATCAAAAGGTACTTTAAAAAGAAGCCGTTGTGGGTGTTGGCGCGGATGTTCATCAGTAAAGGTCAATTCGTATTGGCAATCGCTGAATTCCGATGATCGTACTTGAAAATCGAGACGGTCGTTACCCTCAATTATGAATCGCCCCCTCTCGGTCAAACAAAAAATCTAGACCAATTGCATTGAAAATCAGGACAACCCGCTGACTTATTCCTGTTGATGGAAAACTAGGGGGGCTGGAACCGGTAAACACCAATTATTTGCCAAAAATCAATCGTATTCCCGCAATGGAACCGTCAAAAGGTTGAGGAAGTGGGCTCCTTCACGTTATCATGGAATGGTAATCATTCGTTAACATTCTGAGGGACGTCATGGCTGCAACCGAAATCACACGCGAACAATGGGATCAAGAGACTGAACGGCTTTGTCCAAGTCCTCAGGCTTACAATGCCTATGTCGATTTGGAGCAGTTCATCGTCGAAAACACTGACCTGACTTGCACCTACAAAAGTGTGCCCCGCGGAAAATCCGATTACGCCACATTTCATGCAACAGCGGGGCGTAATTGCAGTATTATTCAGGTTTATAAAGGCCAATGTCAATTGATGTGGCGGTGGAAGCCCAAAATTGACGGGATTACTGAAGAAGAAAGAGCCAAGGTCGACGAAATTTACGAAGAGTTTCGGACAACGCTGTCGGGAAAAGAAGGAAAGGGATGGGAGACCGTCAAAGTACTGCGTTTAGGTGAAGAGGCGGTTCAAGAGGCTGTCAAAAAGGTGGCCGATGATTTGATGCAAATTTTGGCCAAGCCTGAAGAAGCTTAGTTTGAACAATCAATCGAATACTCGCAAAAGGGATCCTACGGGATTCCTTTTTTGGTTTCCGGCTTGCTCCACTCTCTTTTTACCGATTGATTTGTTTTTTTGTTGTGATGAGCTGCCTTCGCTAGAACGCCCCGAATCATCGAGGCATATCAAAAATTCCGACGGATGAATCTCGGATCCTGAGCTTTCCCTAAAAACTCAGATAGTGCAAACTGATTTGTGCAAGAAAACGATGCACTCGACTTGGCTAGACAAAGGACGCAGACATGCGAATCGATGCAATTTCAATTGGGGAGAATCCGCCCGAAGATATCAACGTCATCATCGAGGTGCCCGTTGGCGGGCAGCCAATCAAATATGAACTCGATAAAGATTCAGGGACGCTCTTTGTCGACAGATTCCTGTACACTCCTATGGTTTATCCAGGCAATTATGGATTCGTGCCACATACGTTATCGCTCGATGGGGATCCGATTGATGTCTTGGTCTGTAACACCCGAGCGATTGTGCCTGGAGCGGTCATGAATTGTCGACCCGTGGGGGTTTTGATCATGCAGGATGACGCTGGTCCCGACGAAAAAATAATCGCGGTTCCCACCTCTCGATTGACCCGTCGCTATGAAGGGATTCAAAGCTATTCGGACTTGCCTGAAATTACGATCCAGCAGATCGAGCATTTTTTCCAACACTATAAAGATCTTGAACCGAAAAAGTGGGTGCAGATTCGCAAAGTCGAAGAAGTAGAAGTCGCGAAAATGTTGATCACCGACGCCATCGAACGTGCCAAAGTCGATAAGTCACCGGTATAATCGGTTTGCCAAAGTGGCGTCGACTCGATTTTGGTTTGGTTTGTGGTGGATATGGATTGAGACGGGTTGATCAGACTCGACCGTGCATTTCAGGTCCATTTTTTCTATTTATTTGATATGAAGCTTGGCAAGCCAAAATAAATGGATGGTCAAGACTATCTTTAAGGCGGGCAATAGGTAATACCATGGGATTTGACAACTTAATTGATCGTCGCCAATTTTACGCAGGTATCAGTGCTCTTGCGGTTTCGGTCGTCTTGAAGAATTCCGCAACAGCTGATTCGCGTACCAAAATCCCTCTTGGCTTTGATAACTTTTCATTGCGAGCAATGAAATGGAAAGCCGATAAATTGCTTGATTTTGCGGTTGAAAAAAAACTGGATTCGATTCTCTTTTCAGATCTCGATGTCTTCGAGAGCCATGAATCGACGTATCTGAATGATCTTCGTAAACGTGCTCAAGATAATGGAATCTTAATCCATGCTGGGACGGGCGGGATATGCCCGACTTCTGAGAAATGTATTCGAAAATGGGGTAGCCCTGCTGAACATTTGGGGCTCGGAATTCGTGTCGCCAAAGATCTTGGATCTCCCGTGTTTCGATGTTACTTGGGCAGCCAAAAAGACCGTTCGACCGCAGGTGGAATTCAGCGACACATCGATTCGACGGTCAAAACGTTGCGGCAAATCAAAACAAAATCAGTCGATGCGAATGTCAAGATCGGCGTCGAAAATCACGCCGGAGACATGCAAGCCGAAGAGCTTGTGCAACTGATTGAAATGGCAGGAACTGATTATGTCGGAGCGACGATTGACAGTGGGAACGCCACCTGGACTCTCGAGCACCCCCAAACCAATTTAGAGCTACTTGGGAAATATGCTGTTTCGTCGGGCATCAGAGATTCGACGATTTGGCAAACCGATAAAGGAGCTTCGGTGGCCTGGAACGCTGTGGGTGAGGGCCAGATTGACTGGAAAAAATACGTTGAAACGTGGCATCAAATGTGCCCTGACGTCCCTTTTCAACTTGAAATCATTTCTGGATTCGACAAGAGTTTTCCATACCACGATAAACAATTTTGGAACGCCTATCCTGATGTGAAAGCCATTCATTTTGCCAAGTTTCTTGGATTGGCACGGGTTGGGAAACCCGTACCGAAAGGGAATTCGAATCTTCCGGATTTCCAATTGAATGAACTTTTGAAAAGCATCCATTTTTGTCAGCAAAAATTGGGAATCGGATTAAAAACCTTACGATGAATTTGGCCCTCTGTTGGCTGTCCTCTCGTTTTGGGTAATGCACTTTTGTAGACAGGGAATGCAAATGCTCCTTGATTGGATCAATTACCACCACCTTTTGTATTTTTACACGGTGGCCAAAGAGGGGGGCGTTTCGAAGGCGGCCGAAGCGTTGCATCTGGCTCAGCCTACTCTCAGCAGCCAAATCAAAAAGCTGGAAAAAAAGATCGGTCACCAGCTCTTCGAACGGCAAGGGCGAACGCTACGACTGACGGAAACGGGACACGTAGTGTTTCGTTACGCTGAAGAAATTTTTGGGCTGGGCCAGGAACTTGCCGATGTGCTGAGCAATCGAATGGTCGATGACAAACCCAAGTTTCACATCGGCGTTCAAGGTGCACTGCCAAAATTGGTGGTCTACGAACTGCTTCGTCCAGCATTGGAATCGGTCGAAAATCAATTTCACATTGTGTGCTTTGAAGGCAAATTGAACGAACTGTTAGGTGAACTTGCACTGCACCGGTTGGACGTCGTTTTTGCGGATCGTCCTCTGGCACCTGATACTCACGTACGTGCGTTCAATCACCTGCTAGGTCAATGCGGGACGACTGTCTATGCGGCCCCGAATTTAGCAAAAAAATACAGCAAAGATTTTCCGAGATCGCTCGATTCGGCTCCGATGTTGCTCCCAACGCAAAATACGGCCCTACGCAGGCAATTGGAACAATGGTTTGACGACAATGACATTCGACCGGCTGTTTCGCACGAATTCGAAGATAGTGCTGTGTTAAAAGTTTTCGGGCAGGAAGGGCACGGTTTGTTTATAACTCCGACGGCAATTGAAGACGATGTTTGCCATCAGTATTCAGTCAAAGTCGTTGGCAGAATTCCGGAAATCATCGAGCGGTTTTATGCGATCTCGATCGAAAAACGATTGAAGCATCCTGGGATTGTTGAGATTTCGGAAGCAGCCCGGAAACAGCTTTTCGGCTCTGACCCGGCCCCAAATTCATTAACCGGGTAACGCATCGTTGTCTAAACCTTTTCATTGTTGATCGACGCTGTCTATCCATCACGATAAAGCCGATGGCTGTAGTATTTCGGTGAGTTATCAAGTCTTATGTGAAGCCAGGGAACTCCGCCGCCTGCAGTGCTAAGCCATACCGGCTCGCTCGATACTCGACGTAACATCGCTTTGCCAACGTGATGCCAGAGTTGCGATTCTTGGGATGCTGAACAGGTAGCTAAAAACGAAGCCAAATGGCAATGATTCACCTGGGTACTGCTGGGAAGGGGTACAACAAGAATGGCGTTACGGCCCAAGTTTTGAAACGTGACGATCGTTTGATTGTCCAACGCTGACTCAAACTGATCTCGAAAAGCTGAACTGTTTTCGGGCCGGTCGAGTGCTGGGTCTTCAATGACGACAAATTCGAATGGTCGCCCAAACCGTACTAAGTCGACAACAGGTGTTTCCCAGCGATAAGCTTGGAAAGGTACACTGTCGAGAACCTGACAATGGTTTGCGCGATCCAGGGAACCATCGCAGTCAACGTTGGCCCAGCGTTGAAGTACTCTTCGGAACGATATTGGTGTTCCGTTCGCGTCCTGATAACTAAATTTGATAACGCGTGAGGAGATTTGTTCTTTGACGTAACGCAAGGTTTCCACTTGGTGCTCTGGAAGGATCTAGACTGTTAATTCTCTTAGATGATGCATTGATTTTTTTTCTTGTCAGATTTTGAAAGCTACCGAGGCCCCCGTCACTAATAAGATTGCTGGTGTTGAAACCTAAAATTCCTGGGGCCCTGCATCAAGATTGGGCGGCATGCTGCAAATCAATGCCCTAGTTTTTCACCGCCTCTCCGTTCGATTGGAACCAAACTTGATTTTCGCACAAGGTTCTTTGGAGTGTGCAGAAGAGACAATTTATTTGTTTTTTGAATGAATAATGATTTGTATATCTATTAGACCAATGCGATAGCGAGAAGCTATAGTTCTTTGTTCGGGGACGCTCCGTAGTGTTACGGAAATCGTTCAAAATGAGTGACGGATACTAATACGAATCAAAGTCGGCAATTATCCCGAGCAGGGTGGTTTCATCCCGCATTAATAGGGTTTCAAAGGATACTGCGGTTAATAAAAGTAAAATTTAGAATGGACGAGTTTAACCTTAAACGTTCAATACGGTTAAGTTCTACTGTAAATGAACTAGCCAGTGAATACGGGCATTACGGACATAAAAGCGAAACGCAAACACAAGGTTTAGGTTTTTCACGATAAGCAGGGTGCTAAATTAACCCACATGTTCAGCATCCACACTTTGGTAGACGGAAGCGACTTGGATCCGATTGTCCGGCAAAACGAGTGGCATATAACCAAGCTTATTGATTTTCGGAACAAACTCGGCTGAGGATAAGGACGAATGATATCACTGGACACTGTGACCGAAAATCGGATCGCCCAAGAAGAATCGGTAGAAGTCGTAAAACGGCTCTGCGAGCATTTCGGAATCGCATTTTCGGCAAATCGCGTACTTCCAAGCTTGTCAGATATCAGCAAAACAGACGCGGCGTTTACGGATGTCGACTTGCTGAACTTTGTCGGCAAGCAATTCGGATTACGATTCCGAGAGATGCGGGGAACCTACCAAGAGTTAATCCTGTCAGTCAGTGATTCAGGACCCGTTGTAGTTCGGCAGCGGGAAGGCAGCGATCAATTTGTGCCGATCTTGGAGGTGAAAGGTTCTAACCGGGTTTTGATCAGCCAGGGTGGGATTGATCAGAAACAGTCTTCTCGCTGGCTCAAGAGGCAATTGAAACCAGATGAGAATCGAAAGTACCGTTGGCTTTTAGTGCAACCGGTTTTGGCAGCTGAAAATGCATCCCGTCTGCATTATCAAGGCGGTCAATCGGAATCACCGCTGACACCCTTGCAACGTTTTACCGCGTTACTGAAGCCAGAGGCATCCGATGTTCGAACCGTCCTAATTTTTTCCGTGGTTATCGGACTGCTCAGTTTGACACTGCCTCTGGCGGTCGAGGCGGTGGTCAATACGATTGCATTTGGTCGGTACCTTCAACCGTTGTTTGTGCTTTCTTTCATCGTGTTGGTTTTTCTTGGATTCCGCGCGGGTCTCAGCGTGTTGATGAACATCGTGACCGAAATCATCCAACGCAAACTATTTGTTAGAACGGTTGAGGATTTGTCATATCGGTTGACGCGCGTGCCGCTTTCGGTATGGAGAACCAAGCACGGGCCCGAATTGGTAAATCGATTCTTTGATATCGTAACAGTCCAGAAGGTCACGTCCAAATTGCTCTTGGATTCTTTGATGCTCGGATTGCAAACGATCATCGGTTTAAGCGTGCTCGCTTTTTATCATCCGTTTTTGTTAGGTTATGACATTGGTCTGTTAGTCATGATGACCGTGATTCTATATTTTATCGGACGGGGCGGAATTCAAACCGCAAATGCTGAATCGCAACTCAAGTATGAAACGGCGGCATGGTTGCAGGAGATTGTGCGGCACCCATCGACTTATAAATTTAATGGGGGACTTGGGTTTGCAATCAATCGAGCCGATGAACTTGCGGCACAATATATCCAAAATCGACAGAAACACTATCGAATTCTAATTCGCCAATTTACGTTTGCGATGATGATGCAAGTGATCGCCGCGACGGTACTTTTGGCGTTGGGTGGTTATTTGGTAATCGAAGGGCAAATGACATTGGGTCAGTTAGTCGCGGCGGAATTGATTGTTGCTGTGATCCTCGGGTCGTTTGCGAAACTTGGAAAAGATTTGGAAAGTTTTTATGACTTGATGGCTTCGGTGAACAAATTGGGTAAGCTATTTGATTTACCGTTTGAACAGACGAACAAGCTTTATCTTGTCCGACAACCGGGAGCCTACAAATTATCGCTGGTCGACTATCAACTCGATTCGGAATCTCCCAAGGCCAGCGATTTGACGTTCGAAGCAGGCAAAAACTTTGCTGTTTACGGTAGCTCCGAACTTCAACGGAACCGTTTTATTGAAACTTTGACTGGCCAATGCAAGCCGAAAAATGGTTATGTATTGTTGGACGAGTACCGCGTCGACTCGCTGGCGGCAGAATCACTGCAAAATAAAGTCAGTCTGATTCGAGATATTGAGCTTTTCGAAGGTACCGTCGACGAAAATATTCGAATGGGGCGGCACAGTGTTGGTTCTGCCGACGCCAATGAGATTGTGACTCGGTTGGGTCTACAAAAAGTAATTGCCACGCTTCCTGACGGATTCGGGACTCGTTTAAGTATATCCGGGTATCCGCTTTCCCAAGGGCAGGCGATTCGTTTAGTGGTCGCAAGGGCACTAATTGCTCGCCCGGCCGTTCTGTTTATTGATGGGCTTTTCGACCGTTTAAGTGACGAAGCTACCGAGGATTTGCTGCCGCGATTGGCTGCGTTTTCGGATCAGACGACCATCATTATTGCGACTGGGCGAAGGGAGATCGCCAGGTGGGCCGACAGCTGCCTGAATATTGGAGATCAGAATTGGGCTTTGGCTGACTTTACGGATTAGATAACTGCGGTTGATCGGATTTTATTATCAATAACCTTCGGAGTGGTTGGGACGATGATTACGAACAGAATCAAGGGACGGTTTAACACGGCTGACGAGACTCAGCGGAAAATGGCGACCATTCACTTGGTTCAGTCATCAAGATTTGCTCGAAACCTTGCAAAGTTCTTGTTGATTGGATTGATTGCGTGTGTCCTTGGGATGGCGTTTTTGCCTTGGCAACAAACCTCTCGGGGCTCGGGAGAAGTCGTAGCTCTTGATCCGCAGGAAAGACCACAAACGATCAAAGCGACAGCCAAAGGGATTGTCAAAAAAATAGCGGACAATTTGTATGAAGGGCGTAAGGTCGAGAAAGATGAATTCCTACTAGAAATCCAGCCCTTTGCTGGCGATCTGGTAATGACGCTCAGATCTCAGTTGGAGCAGTTAAAGCTAAAAGAGGAAACGACATTAGTCAAAATTAATGCTTATGAAAACACCGTTCAAGGGTGGACGGAAGTGAAAGAGTTTGCGGTAAAGGCTGCCGAGGAATTGGCTGCCGCAGCCAAGGCAAAATTGGACAGTAAGGAGAAGTTGTTAGCAGGTTATCGGGCCAAAGCATTACAAGCCAAGCTGAACTATAAAAGACAAAAAGAACTTTTCGAAGTCGGCGCGAAATCTGAGAAGGAAAAAGAGAAAACGGAAAAGGAAAAGGATGTTGCCGCTTCAGATGTTGAGTCGGTGATCAAAGAC
>JBCCSJ010000147.1:0-13709 GCA_039200505.1 Planctomycetota bacterium
GCGGCTCGTCCCCACACCTCTTTTTATCGAGTTCGGAAGTTTGTCAAAAGAAACCGCGGTCTCGTCAATTCTTTGATCGCCATTGCCGCGATCCTGATCCTGGGAGTAATTTCAACGAGTCTGGGCTGGATGTGGGCATTGAAGGAAAGGGACCGGGCCAACATAAAGTCGCAAGAGTCAATTCAGCTGGCCGAGAAGGCTTTGACAAGTCAACGAAAGGCCGAGGCCCTGTTGAAGGCGACGAAAGTCAAGTCGGCCTGGAGCGATTGGAAACTAGGGAACGTGGAATCAGCGTGGGAAACCATCAACTCTCTCGATGATGAAAACCTGGTTTGGGAAAATTGTTTTTTGCGAACTGAGTTTTCTTCGTCCGAACACGTCCTTTATGGACATGCGTCATCGATCGGAACCCTCGAATTGTCCGAGGATCGGAAATGGATCGCTTCCGGAAGTCGTGACCTGACGATTCGAATCTGGGATGCAAAAACTCACGAAATAGTGCACGAGATTTACACTGATTTTTTCCCGACATCCATTCGATTTTCCAACGATTCCCGATCGATCTTTTATTCGGATATTCAAAATCGGGTCCTGAAAGTAGATCTAAAGTCCCTCAAAAGTAAAGTGTTGGCCGAGTTCGAAACGGATGTCCTGGACATTCAACTTCACGAGCCATCCGACAGCCTGTTTGTCAGCACTAACAACACTGACAGGAAGATTTCCGGTTTGACAGTAACCGAGCTAGGAACCGGAACGCCTGGGATATTCACCGTTTCGATGCGGGACCGCAAACAGGTGCCTGTTGTTCTTTTCGAAAAAGAGCCGCCCGCCAAACGAGTTCTGGTTTCACAAAATCGAAAGCTGCTGATTACCTGTCAAGGCAATCGAATTCAGACCTGGAAACTAAACGGAAAAGATCAATTTCAAAAAGCATTGTCGATGACCAAGCATGCAAGTGACGTGAATGACATCGCCTGGAACGAGTCCGAAGAATTCGTCGTCAGTGGAGGCGTTGATAAAACAGTTCGCGTTTGGGACCTCGAAACTGGAGAAGAAAAGTATTCCTTTTTCGATCACGAAAATTCGGTGACCGCTGTCAGCGTTTCGCCAGACGGCCAAAAAATAGCTTCCGCCAGTGAAGACCGGACAATAAAAATTCGAAACCTGAAAGAAGATCGTGTTCTTAAGTGTCAGGGGCACTACGATACGGTCTCAAGTGTTGAGTTTTTGGACAACAACCGAATCGTGACTTGCTCTGACGATTTCACGGTTCGAATCTGGGATGCGCAAAATCGCAAGAGCACGTGGGTAAACAAAGTTCATCAGCATACGGTCTGGATGGCTTGTTTTGTGGATGACTTTCGAATCGCCAGTGTCAGTGAAGAGGGCCGGCTTTGTATTCATCGTTATGATACAGGGAAGATACTGAATCAGTATCAATCCGATTGTAGTTTTCTTTCACTCGCCCATGATTCCCGGCAGAATAAGTTGATCGTTGGCGACGATTTAGGGCGAATTCATCTTATCGATCTGGAAACATTTCAGCCGGTCAGGATCCTAAATCACCCAGGTTTGATTTGGGACGTCGCATTATCTTCTGACGGGCAGATGTTGGTATCGGCGAGTTCAGACCAAACGGTAAAAATTTGGAACACCAATGATTGGACGATGCGAAAAACAATTTCAGCTCACTCGCAGGGTGCTTCGTCAGCTCGATTTTCAAAAGATGGAAAACGCCTGGTGACTTCTGGTGATGACCAGACCATTCGGGTTTGGCAAACTTCAGATTTCACTGAACTGGCAAGCTTGAATGGCCATTCGACTGGAATTTGGAGGGCTGTTTTCTCACCTGATGGAACCAAAATTGCATCCAGCACGCAAAACGGAGAAATTTTTATCTGGGATGGTACGACCTATCAATTAATCAACCAAATCTACGGACATACCAACCAGGTTGCTGGTTTGGCGTTTTCCAATCAAGGAAATCGGCTGGTTTCTGCAAGCGACGACCGAACCATTAAAATTTGGGACTTTAATACAGGCACCGAATTGTTTGTCTTGAGAGACAAGTCTGATTCCGAAATTATTCACGTGGCATTCTCACCCGATGGACGTAAGTTAATATCGACCAACAATCGAGGCTGGATCACCGTTCGAGTGGCAGAAAATTTGGAAAGACAGCCGGCTCGCCCCTATTTGCCGAACGATGCCGTTGAAACTGCCAACCGACTGATGGCTCAAATCATGAAAGTTGGCGAAAGCGATGAAGTGTGTGAGGCGAATCTACAAGAGGCACTTGAATCTATTTGCTATTTCCCATCACACGAAAGCTACGCCGTCGCGGGAGCCTGCTATTATTTTCAAGGGAGATACAACGAAGCTAAAAAGGTTCTCGAAAAAGCCTATCGGCTGGAAAAAGTGGTCTATGGTGAACCCGATTTTCTGCCCTACATCGAGGCTTTTCTGGGGTTGGTTTACATTGAACTTGGAAACCAGAAGCTGGCGGATCAATACCGGGGTATGTTTCTAGCTGAAGTCGATGACGAAACCGCGAATTGGCAAAGTCACAAAGACGTGATTCGACTAAAAGAACTGTTGTGTGAGTGCTTTGACGAATAGTTTTTTGGCCAAGGATATCGCGATCAAAAAATCAGGATATCGCGTGGGCTTCTTCCCGAAATCGATACCCGATTCCTCGTACGGTTTGGACTACGTTGGCGTACTGGTCAAGCTTTTTTCTCAATGATCGAACGTGCACATCGATCGTTCTTTCAAGAACGAGGGTGTCGGCACCCAAAGCTGCATCGATTAATTCCGAGCGATCAAACGCCCGACCCGGGTTGCGAATCAGAGTATCTAAAAGACGGAATTCACTGGGTGTCAAATCTAGTATTTTGTCATTCACCGAAACCCGATGTCGACCTCGGTCGACCGTGATCGGTCCGTTGACCACGATGTCGTTTCCTGCCGATTGAAGCGATTGTCGACGAAGCAGGGATTTCACTTTTTCCAGTAGAACCCGAACACTGAACGGTTTGCAGATATAATCATCTGCCCCAACCGAATAACCAATCAATTGATCCGTTTCTTCAGACTTGGCCGTAACCATTACGATGGGCGTGTTTTTCGTGTTGGGCTCGGCTTTCAGTTTTTTACAAACTTCCAAGCCGTCAATAACGGGGATCATCAAGTCCAGCAGAATTAAATCAGGACTTTTATTGCGAGCTTGATTCACGCCATCTTGCCCATCGTAGCTGCAGATGACGTCGTATCCCGAATTTGAAAAATTGTATTCCATGACGCTAGCTAGTGCCCGGTCATCTTCGACAATCAAAATTTTCTTCTTTGGCATATTTTTGCTTTGATGAAAAAGTCGGTTAACTTCAGGCTTATTTAAGTCGGTTCAGTAGAAGAGGCGGGGCGAATTTCGAAATCCCCGTGTCGATGGCGGACAATGTCTCCGTCAACAAGGTAAATCACATCCTCTGCTATGTTTTCGGCTAGGTCCCCGATTCGTTCGACATGTCGGGACGCTGAAAAACAGTGCAGGGCTGGTTCGATCCATTCAGGTGACTGTTTCATGAGATAGGTCAATTCGTTAATGACCATCAAGTTGTAATCATCGACCGCCTCGTCCATAGAAATCACAGTTTTGGCCAATCCCGCGTCGGAATCGACAAACGAATCCAATGCTGTTTTGACCATTTTAATTGCCAAGCGGACCATTGGCGTCAATTGGGCGGGGATCGGAAAATAATCATGTTCGTGTAAACACAAGGCACGTTCGGCGATGTTGCAGGCAAGATCGGCGATCCTTTCAAGTTCCGAATTGATTTTTATGACCGATGTCAGGCGTCGAAGATCGGTGGCTACCGGTTGGTGAAGGGCGAGCAGTTTGAGGCAGTCTTCCTCAATTTCCACCTCAATTTCGTTCACTTTTTTGTCAGACCGGATAACTTCGTTGGCCAGCTCCAGTTTTCGTTCGCACAGGGCTCGAACTGCTTTGTCAGCCATCTGTTCCACGATTCCGAAAACCGCCATCAAGCGTCGGTGGACATGTTCTACATCACTTTGTAAATGTTTCGACATCAGATTCTGCCATCCATGATTAACCGAATTTACCTGTTACGTAGTCTTCGGTTTGTTTTTCGCTCGGATTGGTAAAGACTTGTTCGGTAAGTCCGTCTTCGACAATCCTTCCTTCATAAAAAAATGCGGTTCGATCGCTACAGCGAGATGCTTGTTGCATATTATGAGTCACAATCACGATCGTAAACTGTTCTCTTAGCTCAAAAATAAGATCTTCAATTCGCGACGTGGACGCCGGGTCGAGAGCCGAGCAGGGTTCGTCCATCAAAAGAATCTGTGGCCCGGTGGCGATCGCTCTAGCAATACAAAGCCGCTGTTGTTGGCCGCCCGAAAGCCCTAGTGCCGATGACTTCAGACGGTCTTTTACTTCATCCCATAATGCAGCTTTTTTGAGCGACCACTCAACGAGTCCGTGAAGATCATCGCGGCTGATTTTGTAGTGCAACCTTGGCCCGTAGGCGATGTTGTCAAAAATAGATTTTGGAAACGGATTGGCCTTTTGAAAAACCATCCCCACTTTTCGTCTCAGATCAACCACATCGGTCGACCGGTCCAAGATATTTCGGTTGTCGATCTGGATGGATCCGGTCGAATGCGCGATTGGCACGATGTCATTCATCCGGTTGCACCATTTCAGGAGTGTGCTTTTTCCGCACCCACTAGGCCCGATGAACGCGGTAACCTGTTTTTCAGGAATAGTCAGGCTGATGTTATGAATAGCCTGAAAGTCACCGTAGTAGGCGTTAAAATCCTTGATCTCGATCGCGGTGACCGCTGGTTCGGCAGGCATGTCTGCGTCAGCTTGAACGAAAGACTGGGGAGGGTCCGCAGCCGTGACGTCGGACGTCGACGCTACTTTTTCTTTCTTTGTTTTTGTTTTGGACATAAAGGTGTCACATCACTTTGCAAGTTTTTTTTCGTATCGATAACGGATCCAAATCGCAACTGAATTCATCAGCAACAGGATGACCAGCAAGATGATAATGGCCGCCGCAGACAGGTTTTCGTAGCCGTCATTCACGTCTCCCGCCCATTTGAATATTGTAACGGGCAAGACTGGTGTTTTATCCATAAGACTGGAAAGTTGCAGGGTAGTGCCAAGGACGCCTCCCATAACCGCCAGCAAGGGAGCCGCTTCCCCGATCGCTCGGCTCATCGCAAGGATGGCACCGGTCATAATTCCGGGTGTTGCCGACGGTAAAACGGTGCTGCGAACGACTTGCCATCGCGTGGCCCCCATCCCGTAAGCTGCCTCGCGCAGAGTTTGTGGTACCCCGCGAATCGCTTCTTGAGAAGCAATAATGATGATCGGTAGGATCACAAGTGCCAGCGTTAATCCGGCCGACAACACACTTTTACTGAACGGAAGATGAAAGTGAAACCAATTGGTTTCTCGAAAAATCGAGGCCGAAGATCTACGTTTGGGATCGGGTGAATCGGCGACTACGGTTCGGTTTTTGATTTCCGGATCGGTAGGCAAAGGATCTCGTTTCGATATCACATTCAGCTGAAATGTTTCGCCATCGGATCCAATGACGTCGATCGGTTCGAGGATTTTTGAGAACTGGCCGTAACTTCGTTCGGCAGGAAAAGTAACTTCCCGCCCGCCAATGGTTTCAATCTTGTAGAGTTTCTCGCCTTCCTGTTCGACCAATTCAGCGATGCTGCAAACCACGATCGCTCGATCCAATCGCGACTGATAGGCAGAAAGGGCATTTTCATTGGGTACAATCACCAGCCTGAAAGAATTTCCCTGATCATCGGTGACCCATTTGGATCCCGTCACCGCTAAAGTCGGCTGATAATCTTTTTTTGCAGGGAATTTGACGTACGACCCACCCAGCGTTTTGGTCTGGTAATAGTATCGGGCACCGATTTCGTATTCGGGTTGGTCATTGACCCGAATGGAACTGAAGAATCCAAACATATACACAAACGCAGTCAGGCCCAAAATTCCGTAAACGATCGACGGCACACCGGCCAGGTTATTGATGTTCAGTTGGACCAATCCGTGGAACAATCTCAGGTACCGGTTACGAGGTTGGAATTCTTCCAGAAATATCGCCGTTCCGACTCCGATAGGTAATGCAAAAATTCCGCATATAGCACAAATGACGATCGAACCAATGATCGCTTGGCCGATGCCTGATTCTTCAGGATTGTTTTCGCGGTGGTTGGCGGTTAGAAATTCGAGGTCGATCCAGTTTCCGCCGGTCATAAAAATAGAAATTAACAAAGTTGTTACGACTACGACGGCGGTTGAGCTAATCACCAAGCAAAGCACCGAAAAAGCATGACTCATTGTTTTTCGCTGCTGGTCATCTCGATATTCGCGTTGGGTGTCCTGGGATTCTGACATCAGTCATAAACCTCTCGATAACGCATTCGGATGATTTGTCCGATCAAAGTGATCAAAAAAGTCAAAATGAACAGGACCGCCGCAACCGCATAAATTGAATAGTAACTTAATGTGCCTGGTACGACTGATTCGCTTTTGAAAGTTTCGACGATAAATCCAGTCATCGTTTGAGACGGCACTCGTGGGTCGAGTGTGTAGGTCGGAGTGCTGCCAGCAGCAAGGGCAACCACCATCGTTTCGCCGATCGCCCTAGCCAAGGCCAATAAAAAAGCGGAAATGATTCCGGACAATGCGGCTGGCAAAACGACTTTTAGCGTTACCTCCAGGCGAGTGGATCCAAGACCGTAGGCCCCTTCTCGAAGTTTGCGAGGGACCGCCTGAAGGGCATCTTCGGCAAGCGAAGTGACCAAAGGTAAACACAAGATGCCGACTGCAATTCCCGCGGATGTTGCATTGAAAGTTTTGAAGTCCGCGAACGGTTGAAGCAAGTAGGGCGTGATAAATTTCACTGCGAAAAAACCGAGCACCACCGTCGGAATTCCTGCCAAAATTTCCAAAACCGGCTTCAAAATCGACCGGACTCGCTTGGTCGCGTATTCGCTCAAGTAAATGGCCGTGATCAAACCCATCGGCAATGCAATCAGCATCGCAATTCCCGTGATTCGAAGCGTCCCCGATAGTAGCGGCCAAATCCCGTAATACATCTGGCCTTGGGATTGACCGATTGTCCATCGAGTCCCAGTCAGGAATTCCCAAATGTCGATTTGGTCGTCAGCGAAGAAACCAGACGATTCAAAAACCAGCATCAAAATGATACCAACGGTCGTCAGTAACGAGATCATCGAACAGGCAATGAGTCCGACGACGACCACTGCCTGCCAACGTTTGCTGCCGGCCGAAGATCGGACAGGAAAATCAGGTCTTACGAACTGTTTCGCCGCTGCGTTGTCTGCCGTAGCGGCGGAATCATTACTCATAACGACATCCAGTCGAAAATTGAATTACTCAGGCAGGTTTTCAGGTTTGAAAACTTCGGCCAGAGAACCTTCTCGTTTGTTACCTTCAGAGTCGAGATAGTGAGTGCCAGGACAGTCTTTGGCGATATTGCCTTTGGCAGCTTCGTAGATCGATTCGGGAAGAGGAACGTAACGAGCATGTTTTACGATCTCGACGACGTTGGCGAGATAGTAGTCTACAAATTCTTTGACTTCTGCTTTCTGGTAGGAAGTCGTGTTGACATAGATGAATAGCGGGCGACTGAAGGGAGCGTATTCTCCCGACTCGATGGTCGCCATGCTGGGCGAGACCGCTTCGTTGTTACCTGGATTTACAATGGCGACGGACTTTAACTCGTCCTGGTTGGCTTCGTAAAAAGAGTAGCCAAAAAATCCGATTGCAAACGGATCACCCTGGACTCCGATCACCAATTGCTTGTCATCTTCACTAAGCAAAGTTTGTTCATCGGCTCGAAGTCTTTTTCCATCCTTTTTTCCAATGACTTCCACGAAATAGTCGTGAGTTCCCGATGCGGTTCCGGGAGCGTAAATGCTGATTTTTTCATCGGGCCAGCTTGGATCGACGTCTTTCCAGGTTTTGGCTGCCATGTCCTCGCGGAAAATCTTTTTAAGTTGTTCGATACTCAACTGGGTTACAAAATCATTTTCTTTGTTCACAACAACTGTTAGGCCGTCATAGGCGACCGGTACCTCGTAAAACGAGATCCCTTTTTCGTTGCAACCATTCAATTCTTTTTGCTTAATCGGTCGTGAAGCATCCGAAAAATCGCATTCGCCCGCAGCCAAGGCTTTAAATCCGTTGCCGGTACCTTGTCCGCTTACCGAAATGTTGACGTTGGGGAATTCGGCGTTGAACACTTCTTTGGCTCGATTGGAAATCGGTTCGACGGTCGATGATCCCTCAACCGCGACGCTTCCGGAAAGGCTAGTATTCTGTTTATCACTACCTTGAGAGTCAGAGCCATCTACTTTTGCGCCAGTGCCCGAGGCAGTTTCATTTTTTGCATTGTCAGCAACCGGTTTGTCGCACCCGGTCAACATCGAAAGTGTTGCCAGAAAACAGACAATCACCAGAGTTCTTCGAAGCATTACTCGAATTCCAAATTTTGAATGAGCAAGAAAGTCGGGCCGCCGAACGATTGACGTTTCCCTGAAGCGACAAAGAGTAACAATGTAATATTAAAAACAGGTTAAGTTATCTTTACATTTTAAAGAAAAGTCAACGAGTTACATTGACGGCTTATCAGGTGGATAATTTTCAGGCAAAGCGAATCCTGAATTTGCGGAACGACCGGGAATTGTCCGGCTTTTTCCGGTGGTAGGAATAAGGATTCGGGCCAAAATACACTTTTCGGGGAGTCTTTTGTGTTTCAAGAGAAGACAAAAAAATCAAAGCAGGATGATGGGCGAATCAAGATCTTGACGCCTCGAATCAACATATTGCTTGTTCTGTTCTTCGCGATCGGATTTCAACACGCCACCTCGATGAACTGCTTGGCCGGTGGAGGCCCCGAAAATGTTCTTCTCGTGGTGAACGCTGACTCAGCTTCTTCCAAACTTCTCGCCAATCATTACGTAGCCGGAAGGAATATTCCGTCTCGCAATGTAGTTTACTTAAGCGGCATTCCGGATCGTGAAACTACCACCGAAGAAGTCTTTCGCGACAAAATTATCAAACCGATTTTAAAAGAGATCGAAACTCGAAAACTGGGCAGTTCGATTGACTATATCGTCTACTCAAGTGATTTTCCGACGATGGTTACCAATGGCAAACACTTTTTTGCGTTACGCGACAAACTGAAGGAATCGGGACAGACTTTAGACCGACGTCTTTACGCTC
Organism: Planctomycetota bacterium; assembly: GCA_039200505.1. Lineage (GTDB taxonomy): Bacteria > Planctomycetota > Planctomycetia > Pirellulales > Pirellulaceae > Mariniblastus. The sequence continues at coordinate 9,305 of JBCCSJ010000147.1, forward strand.
CCAACGCATCACTGACGTCGATGACGTATTTTGCGGGCGCGACTTCCCAAGACAATCCAAACTATATCGCTTTGAATTCCAATTCTTATTATCGAGTTCCGGCCAGCGCGATCTTGAAAACACCGTTCATAGGAACCAAACAGCAGTTATTCGTCGCAGCAACGTCAGAAATCCAAGACGATAACAGAGTCGAATTAACAAAGAGTATCGAAACACTGAAGACTTTGTTCACCACCAATCCTCGGCAGCCAGCAATGGCATACTGGTTGGCAAGGCGTTACGCGCAGTTGGGTGAAATCAAGAATGCGACCACAGCTTTGATTGCTGCAGTCAGGTTGGGGTGGCAATATCGAGTTTTTACGACCTCCGATCCTTTTTTTTCCAAGGCAATGAAGGATCAAGCCTTCAAAAAATTGGTGAGTCAGATTCCTGACAAGCCGTTTGATTTCGCACCTACGGTAGCATTTCGAAAACGCTACTTGTGGGCACCCAACGGTTTTGCCAATTCGGAAGCGGGGCAGGGGAATCAGTTTTATCTTTCGTCCATCTTGGCTGTCACTCGGAATCACGGGATTACAGAAAAAGAGGCCGTTCGCCAGTTAAGAAGAACGATGGCTGCGGATTCCAGCTTTCCGACGGGGACATTCTATTTTACGGACACCAGCGATGTGCGGACACGAACCCGGCGGCCTCAATTCGACAAAGTTGTTCGGCGTTTAAAAGACATGGGACATGGAGCTGAAATTATTAAGGCAGTGATGCCCCAACAAAAAAGAGACATCCTCGGTTTGACCACCGGAACATCGAAGTTCAATTGGACAAAAACGGGAAGCAAAATCCTGCCGGGGGCGTTTTGCGATAATCTGACAAGTTATGGCGGAATGATGCATAAAGCTGGACAAACTAAATTAAGCGCATTTTTGGCAAATGGTGCCGCTGGAGCCAGTGGAACGATCGTCGAACCTTACGCGATTGGGGCGAAATTTCCTCATCCGATGGTACATGTACACTACGCTCGCGGGTGCTCTTTAGGCGAGTCATTTTATCAATCGGTTTACGGTCCCTTTCAGATCCTTTTGGTTGGCGATGCACTTTGCCAGCCATTTGCCAAAAAACCCCAACTTGCCGTCGGTGGCCTTGCCGCTGGCGATAAAGTGCAAGGCAAAATTGAGTTGACTTTCGAGTCCGAATCCGAAATTCCGGTTGTCGGGTTTGAGATGTTTGTTGACGGAGTGGCTGTGCATCGAACTGCAATGAAGCCTAAGATTGATTTTGATACAACGGGAATGACCGACGGATATCATGAGATCCGGATCGTAGCGGTTTCCGCGGGTTCGATTGAAAGTTCTCAGAGCATTATTTTGCCTATCGAAATCAACAATCATGGAAAATGGACTCGGCTGTCTTCGGAACATCAAGATTATCTCGATTCCGATCAGGTGAAATTGACAGCCCCGTCAAATTACGGCGATTCGATTGAACTCCTGCACAATGGTCGTTCGATCGCCAAAAAGATCGGCAAAGAGGTGACATTCTCGATTCCAGGTAGTTTATTAGGGCGAGGGCCAGTCACGTTGGAGGCTTTATCGATCGGTGAATCGGGCAGGTCGGTCGCGAGTTTCCCCTTAAAAATGCAAATCGATGGACGTATTTCCGAGCGAAAACGAGACACCGAAACAGAACCCAAAAAAACTCCAGCGGCATCCAAGAAATAGTTTTGGGTAATTGGATCTTATTGGCATAATTCCGGTTTAAGTTTTATGGCGATAGCCGCGGTTTTGTTTATCCGTTTTTAATGTCACTCTCGGACTAGCAACAATCGACGATTGCAAACGTTTCGATGAATCTAATTTTCACCCAATTGATTCAGCTTTGATGCGATTCGTTTTCGGGCTTCGGTTGAAAGCTGATAGGATTCCGATGCGTGACTCTTTTCAAGTTCGTGCAATTGATTGTGCATCTGAATCAGCTGACGATTCAAACGTCGACTTTTTTTGCAGATCGCACGATGTATTTTTACCGCCAGATTTTCAGCCCAGTTTAACGGTCGATCAAGTGATTCACTCGTCAGGTGAGCGGAACCTTCGCAGTCAAGCGTTAGGATCATCCAGATTTGTTGAAAAAAAGGTTTCAATGGACTTTAGTCGTTCAACCAGTTGGATTCGAGGCATTTGCGCAACAGCAATCGGGCTCTAAACATTCGAACCGAGAAATTGGATGTCTTGATCCCGAGTTGCTTACTGAGATTTTCGACTTTTTCTTCGGGTTTTTCCATCCTTAAAAGGAAAGTATCCAAAAAGTGCTCGGGCAATTGTCCCAAACATTCCTGTACTTTTTGGCGAAATTCGTCCTTTTCCAACTGGTTTTGAAACTCTTCGTTATCCATTTCCGAATGAAGCAAGCTACCAATTCCAGGCATCTCATCGGTGACCGGTTCATTGGATCGTTTGCGGGTAGCCGCCGAGCGAAAATGCGAACTGATTTCATTTCTCAGAATCTGGAATAGCCAAGTTCGAATGGAAGAATCTTGGCGAAATTTTTGGTAGGCCTGAAACGCCTTCGTCAGAGTTTCCTGGACCAAATCTTCGGCTAAGTGGGAATTCCCTAATCGCAATGTCGCAAATCGAAAAAGTGAATCTCCATACTTATCGAGCCACTCCTGCGGTTCCGGATGCGGCGTGTGACTTGAAGATGGGTCACTTTTTTTCATGAGCAAAGCTTTGCCTGTCTCGATTTTTTTCACGAGAGCCTGATGGTTTTGAATGGTTGGTCAGTTTTGAGTTTTAGCTGTCCAAGACAAGCATGGATAACAGACCCTTTCTTTGTCAACCATTTTTTTCTTTGCATCGATTTGTTAAAACATTGAATAACATAATTGTAATTTTCCAAAAAATTCTGTAATGCAATTTAGCTAGATGCATCCATCGCATGACGCCAAACATGAATTCGCCATTTTAAAAAGTGACCTGGAGTCGATTAGGATGAAACGATTTTGTTCCGCTGCTGCTTTGATCACAGCTTTTTTGTTTGCTTCAGATTCGACCTATGCTCAACAAGATATCCAAATAACGGTCGAGAACCTTCAACCAGCCGATGGATTTTATTTCACACCGGTCTGGTTGGGGTTCCACGACGGTAGCTTCGACCTTTTTGATGAAGGGGCCGCCGCGTCCAGCGCTCTGGAAGCACTTGCCGAAGAGGGGGACGTTGCGGGGGTAAGAAGTGATTTTGCTTCGGTGGGTGGTCAAGATGTGGTTGTTACTGACTTTCCCGGATTTGGCGGCGCCCCTGTGTTCGATCCGGGTAACTCTCAATCGGTAGCAATTAGCTTGGGAGCACAGGATCGATTTGTCAATTTTGCCACCATGATCATCCCGTCGAATGATAGTTTTTTCGGCAACCAAACCTCACTCGAATTACTTGACAGTACCGGTGGTTTTCTGGGAGACCGGGTGATTGAATTGACGCTGGCGGATCTTTGGGATGCTGGAACCGAACTTAACGATGGGCTTGGAGCGGCATTTTCTGCCACCGGTGGAACCAGCACCGACACCAACGGTTTTGTCACTCGTGGACCCGATTTATCGAATTTTGACACGACTAGTACCGCGGCCGGTTCTACCATTGATTTTGCCTCGGCCAGCGGTGCTTCAGTGGTGCGAATTTCGTTCACCGCTGTACCGGAACCTGGTTCGGCAGTGGTACTTGGGCTCGGTGCGTTAGGCTTAATGTTTGTTAGGAAAAGGCGAAGAATATGAATGCCTGCGGTTAACCTTCGGGTTGGTTTTGCGTTGTGTCCCGCTCGGCAAGCGGGACGTACTTAAGTCTTCGATCTGGAAGTAGGCACCTTCTGCCGGAAGGTGCACCCCCCGCTGCGTACACCTTGCTGATCTCGGGGATTTTATTAGTAAGCAGCGTTCGACCCATCGCTGAGATATCAACCATCAATCGCTGTTCCCGCTTGGCAAGCGGGACGTACCTATTTCAAATCGCGGTTACCGCTCGGCCACTCAACTAAATACCTTGACTACTCAGGCTGATCTTTTGGTTCAGTCGAGGTGTTGTCCAATTTCACCAGTCCCCGTTCGTCGTTCAACAGATCAGTCAACTCTTTGTGGATGCGATCAGCGACTCCAGGGGGGTCGTACCACCAATCAGGGGACCAGACTCGAAGAATATTCCATCCCAAACCCTCTAGAACCAATTGACGCGTCAAGTCACGATCTCGCGCCGTCGCCGAACGATGATAGGTCGCCCCGTCGCATTCGATACCTGCCAAGTAGGCACCCGGTTCTTCGGGATGTTTGACTCCCAGATCGATTCGGAACCCTGATACTCCGATTTGCGGTATCACTGTCCAGCCCCGAAGTTCCAATTGGTTAGAGACCTCTTGCTCAAAAGGAGA
>JBCCSJ010000148.1:0-13676 GCA_039200505.1 Planctomycetota bacterium
AAAATCGTTTTCTTCGGGGTGAGCGGCGACCAATAATTTTTTGGCCATCGCAGCGGTCTGGCTGACAAACTGATCGTCTTGCACCGTCAACGTGATTTCACTCAACTCGTTCATTTCAAAGCTTTGGCTGCCGGCACTGCGAATTTCCTGGAGCTCACCAAACCGACGTCCGGCGCACGAAATAGGAATATAAATATCCTCGTTAAAATCGCTTTGTCCAAATCCGCCGGGAGTCGCATTACCCGTTGCCTGCGAATCTAAAACTCCAACAATTCGATACACATCAGAGCCCAGCAGAACATGTTTACCAATCGGATCCTCAAAATTAAACAGTCGATTGGCAGCACCAGCGGCAAGCACTGCGACATTCCAGGTGTTCTTGATGTCGACGTCGGTAATGAACCTACCTTTGGCAAGCCGCAAATTCTTGATCGGCAAAAATCCCGGCGTTGTCCCAAGGATTCGGGCATTGTTCATTCGTCGGTGCAAAAAGCTGGCCTCGTTGACAATCATCGCGATGGGTACCGAAGTCTTGACCGTGGGAAGCGTCGCTTTCAATCGCTCAAAGTCATCGTAGGTGAGTCCGTATTCCAGAATGGAAATCCGCGTGGAACCTTCTCCACTTGACCCCGACGCTAACTCGGATTGATCCTGGGGTTTGATGCTACGGATGATGACGTTATTGGCACCGAGACTACGAATCCGTTCGAGAGCCTCTTTCTTGGATCCCTCGCCGACGGCGAGCAGGGCGATAACCGCACCGACGCCCAATATCACACCCAGAACCGTCAACAAACTTCGAAGTTTGTGTAGGAGCAGATTCTTGATTCCGAGTTTGAAAACGTTCCAATTCATTGGCAACCGCACTCATCCAAACCAGCAGGATTTTAAATTCCAGCGAAAATTCAAATCGGCCGGTGATTGATTAAGAATCTTCGTAAGATTCCGATTTACGTGGCCGCCGTCGGTTGGGGAGCGGCCGGTTTGGTTCGTTTTCAGGTCGAAGTTCGGAATCTGAGCTCTCAGTTTCAGTTTCCGTTTCATCTTCGGTCTGACCGGCGTTTTCGGATTCGTTATTGTCGTAGATCGACATTGGATTGAGAACGACTTGGTCGCCTGCCTGGACGCCCGATTTGACATGCACAAATTGATCATTGCTTTTGCCAAGAGCGACAAACTGCCGAACTGGGTTGCCGTTTTCGTCGGCCAGATACAACCAAGTCTGATCCCCTTCTTGAATAACAGCTTGGACGGGGACTGAAATCACGTTATCTAATTCGTCGGCATGAATTTCGGTGACCGCGGTCATTCCTGGTTTCAGCTGTTCCACCATTTCAGGGATGATGACGACGCAATCATAAGTTTTGGCGTTGGTGCTGGCATTGTCAGACGGGACGACTGCCACTTCGCTCACCTTGCCAGTGTAGGCTTTGTCGGGAAATGCATCGACTCGAATAGTGACGTCCAGCCCCTGGCGAACTTGATCCAATACGGCTTCGTGGATTTGAGTGCGAACTTGCATCTTGGTAAGGTCCGGTAACTCGATCAACTCTTGGCGGTTCCGAACACTGACGCCCTCCCCTACCCGAGTCGTTCCGTAACGGTCACGACCCTCTTTGGCGTAGACCACCATTCCATCATGAGGCGCATAAATGTTGCAATTTTCAAGCTGACGTTTCAATGATGTGATACGCGCTTTTTGACGGGAGACTCTTTCTTGGGCCTCAAAAAGTTGGGCATTGACTTGAGCCAATTCGGATTCGTTGGTGACTTCTACTTGGCGAAGATTTCGTTCGGCCGTTGCGACGGCTCCATCAAGTCGAAGCAATTCTTTTTTGAACTCGTAAGTCTCAAGTTGTCGCCGACTTGCTTCGTGGTTATTCAATCGGTTCACCGCAGCGGCCAAGGCAGCCTCCGCTTTCATAAATGCAAAACGAGTCTGGTCCAGATCACTTTTTCCTTTGTAGCCTAATCGAAACAACTCTTCGATTCCGGCCTTCTCAGTTTCCTGCAACTTTAAGGCAGCCTGAGCTTCGAGGATGGTGTTTCGTGTATCGTCGATCTGTCGTTCGATTTCTTCAACAGACAACTTGAAGGTCCCACTCTTTTTATCGACGTACATGGTCCGATCAAGTTTTGCCAACTCAAGGGCCAGCTGGGCCTCGGAAATCGCAGTTTCGTTTTGAGTGAGTTGGTTTTTCTGACGTGCTTCGGCTTGTAACAAAGCAGACTTGTCACTTTGGAATTCGAGTTCTTCGGATTCAAGTCGATCTCGAATGGCAGCAGAATCCAATTCGATTAGCAGGTCACCCTCTTTAACAACACTTCCGTTTCGTACGATCTTGATGATCGTGGCTCCGCTGGTCCCGCTGTTGCGGTCGTAAGATTCAACGCGGCAAAGAATCGTGGTTTGTTCTTGACTCTCGAGGTAGCCACGTTCTGTAATGTCGAATTTGAGGTAGCCTGATTTCGCTGTAAACAGAACCAATTGGGGGCCGGATTTTTCCCAATTGATCCAGTTGGTTGCCACCCAGATTCCGCCGACAATAAAGGCCATCACCGCGATTGCGGGAATTAGGTTGTAGCGGCCAAGGATTGTTCTTGAGGAAGTTTTTGTGGTTTCACCTTCGAAGGGTACTCGCTGGTTGAGCGTTGTTTGGGACATAGTTTTGTTTTTATGGTCCTTTGCCGCCTTAATTTTGCCGTTGGGTGAGAAAAGCCATCAGAGAGTCAATCATCGCTTTTTGCAACGGAGGATTTTCCAACACCTTATTATAAAACCGACTCAAATTAACTTCGTTCCGATGCATCACCCGATGTGTGTGTTTGAAAACAGATGGAATATCCCTTATTCGCCCTTTGTGGCCTTTGCGGGTAACGCTAAAAAGAAGTGTCCTGCGGTTTGGTGATATTGGGGGTAGTTGGTTGGGTCTCTGAAGCGCCTTTTCGGCTTGCCAGGGACTTGTGTTGCTGGGGATCGGCGGAACGGTCTTTCCCGGGACTGTTGCGGGGGTACTGCCGGGGACAGGCTACTGCCGGGGACAGGCAAAATTTTGAGCGAAAAAGCCTCACTCAGAGCCGCAGACCTCTGCCAGTGGAAGTTCATTGCAAGACCAAATGTTGAATGACGAGGCACTGAAATCGCCCCGGATGGGACCTGCTTGATTAATCGCACGCGTTAGATCACGTTGACGCGGAGATGCGACCTGTGCAAAAATTGCAGCGACTGGGGATTTCTGGAAACTGTATCTTTCCGTGATTTGCGATTTTTAATTGAGGAACCGCTCAACGGGAGAATATTGTGAGTAGATTCGACGCCTGGCCCTTAATCAGCCTATTTTGTGCATTTTGCGTTTCATCAATCGTTGTAGCTCAAGGTCCACCAACACGACGACACACCCAAACTCAATCGAGTGGGGTAAAAAGATTGGTGCCCGCGACCACTCAGGTTTCGGTCGCCAATCAAGTCAATATTACGGTGGAGGAAGATTTCCGGGTCATTCGAGCTAACGGCATTCCCGATCACAAAACGGGAAGATTCCCCAATAACGGGAATCCGCATCAAATCGTTGGGCAAAATTATACCTACCGGATTCCGGCCAATCCTAAACCCGCCGCCAGGACAACTCCGCTGGGGATGCATAATTTTGGCATCGCGATCAACGGAGTGCCTTTTGATCCGGGGGCGGCAGAGTGGTATTTAGGTCAACGTACCGGGGGATGGCAGTATGAAGCACTTTCCGGAGCGGTCCCTTTGGGCTTGGATGCAAGTTATGCTCACGTACAACCAACCGGTGCTTATCACTATCACGGGTTGCCCACCGAGTTGTTAAAAAAATTGGATGTCAATTCGAATTCGCATTCTCCTTTGATCGGATGGGCCGCAGACGGATTTCCGATTTACGCTCTGTATGGATTTGATCAGCCCAAGGATGCGACGTCGCAATCACGATTGATGAAATCGAGTTACCGCGTCAAAGAGGGAACTCGGCCGCGCAAGCAATTAACGCCTTCGGGGCGATTTGATGGCACGTTCATTGCGGATTATGAGTACGTTGAAGGGCTTGGCGACCTCGACCAATGCAATGGCCGGTTTTGCGTAACGCCTGATTTTCCCGACGGTACCTATGCCTATTTTTTAACGTCGGACTGGCCAGTCGTGCCGAGGATTTACCGCGGAACGCCATCTGCGGACTTTCAAAGAAGAGGCCCCAATCGTCAAGGTCCCCCAGGTCGCCGAGGCCCGCCGCGTCGACGCCGATGATGGTATTTCCTTTTGTTTATCTGTCTCAAAACGTATCGGCATGGGCTGTCGTTTCAGGGTTTTCCATTTCACTGCGAACCCTAGCGTCCGAAAAGGGTCGTATTCGATTAACTTTCTTTTGCCACACCTTGGCATTGGCAAGCTAACGGTGTTTGAAATTTGATTTGATGGGACGATAAGATGACAACCCTGCTTATGTCTTCCAAGCATTCGGAAGATAGCCAAGCACTTTGGCGTGCCGCGATTCGCCGCGGTTGGTCAGTCGAAAGAGCTCGCGGACTTAAAGTACCAGTAATCAATGAAGTTGAAGAATTGATTTTCTATGCGGAAGCACTTTTTGCTCCTTCGATTGCAAAGTCTTGTGGCTACCAACTTTTGGATCCTCCCGAAGATTGGCTGGTTCGACTGCCCGATTCGTTAACTCATCGCCAGATCCGATTGAGCCAACTGTCGGAAGCACGCAATTTAAAACAGCCAGCCTTTATTAAGCCTCCCAATGATAAATCATTTCCTGCCAAAGTTTATGACAAGGGAGGTGAGTTGTCGAATGCTTTCGATGACGACATGGCGGTTTTGATTGCCACACCGGTCGTTTGGGATTTAGAGTTCCGATGTTTTTGTCTCGATGGAAAAGTGAGAACTCATTCCCCGTATGTCCGAAATGGTGAATTGGCGAAGTTATCTGACTTTGAGATGACCAAGGATGAATCAGTCAACGCTATCGATTTCGCTGAATCTGTCTTGGTGAATCATAACCTAGGCCTTCCGCGAGCAATCGTGATCGATGTCGGGATAATCCGAGACAAAGGCTGGTCAGTCGTGGAGGCCAACGGTGCTTGGGGGGCTGGGATCTACGGTTGCGATCCCGACTCGGTTCTTGAAGTGATTCGACACGCACAAGTAAGACTTTAGTTCCCGGTTCTTTAAGGGATTTAACCGCCGGTTTATTCAAAATTTCGGTTCAACGAATTTGCGATTGTCAAATTTATCGAATTGACCATCATCTTTTTGAGTCATTTTGAGCGGTTGATTAAGGTCGATCATTTATGGCTTATTTTTCGTATCGTTTTTTGAGTTCACCAATTCCGCCACCATTCTCGACGTTGGTGTACCCCATTTCTTCCAAAGCCTTTTTCGCACGACCTGCGCGACCGCCTGCTTGTCAGTAAAGAACCAATTTTGCTGTCTTGTCAGTTGTGATTTCAGCGATCCGATTCGGAATCTGGTCGTGGGGGATGTGGATCGCTTGTTCGAGATGACCAGAGCCCCATTCCTGCTGCGTGCGGACGTCTATCAAGATTTCATTCGACTGGTTTGCATCGGAATCGTTCGCGGTAACTGAGTCGTTTGTACTATCCTCGGTTGCTGGATTTGTTGAATCGCTTTTAGGAACCACAGACTCCGATTTATCCTGGCACCCAAGTTGCCCAACGAAAAGAAAACCTAGCAAAGTCCAATAACAGAAAGATTTCATCGAGATAGACTTAATTAACAAAATGAACTTGATATCAAAACGTATTGTATCATGTTTGTATCACCACGAGAGACGGCGGTGATCAGAGGAGGATCACAGAAAGAAGATACCAAATACCGGTGAAAGGATTCGAACCTTCACTCCCGAGGGAACTTGATTTTGAATCAAGCGCGTCTGCCAATTCCGCCACACCGGCTCGGTTCCTCAAGTTTAGTCGAACGGACATTGAATCGGCAAGTGCCTGCCCTTGCAAGTTCCTTGGGAAAGTGATTCCTGGCTACTCGATTTCAGCAAATTTGCGATTCCATCGAAAAATGACTGCCCCCAGCACCGTGCAAGAGTTACTTTCGAGGGTATCTTGCAGATAGGTGGTCATGAGAAAAATCTTGTTAACCAATGATGACGGCTGGGGATATGATGGCATTCGAGCACTCGAAAATGTGGCATCTGAATTCGGCGAAGTCTGGACGATGGCTCCGATGTCGCCCATGTCTGGTATCAGCCATCAGATCACCTTTGAGCAGCCGATGCGATTGGAGCAAAAAGGGCCACGGTCATTTTCGCTTCAAGGAACACCTGCCGATTGTGTTCGAGTTGCGTTGACCCAACTGGATGTTGAATTTGACTGGGTGTTATCTGGGGTTAATCGAGGTGGTAATCTGGGAAGTGATGTCAACTTTTCGGGCACCGTGGCAGCGGCACGAGAGGCCAGTCTGTTCCAGGTCAACTCCATTGCGATATCCCAACTGCTAAAACAGTTTCGTCAACCATTCGCGTGGCAGACTTCTGAATATCAAACGCGGCGAGTTCTGGAAAGCCTTTTTTCTCGTTCGATGTCAAATCGAACTTGGTTCAATGTCAACTTGCCACATGTTGAATTGCAAGGCTTGAACCAAGTTCAACTTCGAGACGTTGAATTGGACCCCAATCCTTTGCCGGCGGAGTATCGACGCACCAAGGACGATCGGCTTCTTTATTGCGGCGTCTACCGAGACCGTCCCAAACGGAAGGGATGTGATGTCGAAGTCTGTTTCGCTGGAGACATTTCAATCACAACATTCAATCCCTGATTAGTTCAGGCGACCCATATTTTGGTCCCGGCAAACCAGGCAGCGATTTTTGGGAAGTGGTTGCCTCGGCCTATTCAAATGCGATTTTTCAAGCAGGAAAGGACAGCGGCGTTTCTTGTTCCTTACACTGCGACGCGAATTTTAAATGAATTCGTGATTTTGACTTTTCGGCGCGTCCTGATTTTGTGTCAAAACGCGGATTGTTCGAAAGAAATGAATCGGGTGTCTACTTTTCGTTTGGCGGTTGGCTTAAACTTTTCGAATCTGTAATTTCGAGGAAAGCCATGCGAGCTGTTTTAATTTTGTTGATTGCTGGGCTGATCGTCGCCCACCAAGATTTTTGGTATTGGGAAGACACTACCTTGGTCTGGGGTGTCTTGCCGATGGGATTGTTTTACCACGTCTGCATTTCGTTGGCGGCTTCTTTGGTTTGGTTGATCGCTTGCACATTTGCCTGGCCAAAAGGGATCGACGAATTCGAAGAAGATTCCCTTGATAATTCGACAGGGGGTGCGGCGTGAACGGTTTAATCGCAGCGATTAACGATGGGCAGATTCGATTTTTAATTATCTTGGGATATCTTTGTCTGCTGCTGGTGCTTGGTTTTTTTGCCAGCCGATTGTTTCGGGGTACGAAAAAGGATTACTTGCTGGCCAGCCATTCTATCGGTCCATTTTTGTTGTTGATGAGCCTTTTTGGCACGACGATGACCGCGTTTGCATTGGTCGGTTCATCAGGAGAAGCCTTTCGTCAGGGTATTGGCGTTTACGGAATGCTGGCCTCAAGTAGCGGCATTATTCATTCGCTATGTTTCTTTCTAATTGGGGTCAAAATCTACCGGTTCGGTCGGAAGTACGGCTACGCGACGCAAATCCAGTTTTTCAGGGATCGTTTAGATAGCGATTTGGTTGGACTGTTGCTGTTTCCGGTTTTGGTTGGTTTATTGATTCCTTATCTGCTGATTGGGGTGATGGCCAGCGGCAACGTTATCGAGGTGATGACTGCGGGGGCTTTTCCTAACATCGAAATGTTGCAAGTGTTCCGACCAGGCACCGAGGAGATTGATGCCGCAAAATCAGGAGCTATCCCGCATGATATAGGTTCATTGATTGTTTGCGGTGTGGTTCTGATCTATGTCTTTTTTGGTGGCATGCGAGGGACGGCGTGGGCTAACGCTTTTCAAACGACCGTGTTTATGATTCTTGGTGTGGTGGCGTTTGTGTTGCTGGCTAATAAATTGGGGAAAGGTGACACGTTTTTTGAAAGCTTGCAAAATGTGACGCGATCGGTTGACGTGGATCGATTAAGTCGCGTCGATATCCCGCAAACCAAGTTTTTTACCTACATGTTTATTCCACTTTCAGTGGCCATGTTTCCCCATCTGTTTCAGCATTGGTTGACCGCCAAAAGTGCAAAAACCTTCAAAGTACCGGTCATCTTTCACCCGATTTTTATCCTGATCGTGTGGCTGCCGTGTGTCCTGATCGGAGTTTGGGGTACAACCCTGAAACTTCCGCCCACTTTTAATGCGAACAATATTCTGCCTTATATGGTCAACAAAGAGATCGGCACGGTAATGAGTGGATTTTTGGCGGCCGGGATTCTGGCGGCAATCATGTCTTCACTCGATAGCCAATTTTTGTGCATCGGATCTATTTTTACCAACGACATTGTCATCCACTATCTTGGGAAGGATCGGTTTTCGGATCGCTCACAGATTTGGATTGCCAGGATTTTTGTCGTCATCATCGTGGGTGTCACCTATTATTTGAGCACGCTTGGATACGCGAGTGTGTTTTCGATGGCAGTTTGGAGCTTTAGTGGGTTCGCCGGATTATTCCCCATCGTGTTTGCGGCGTTGTACTGGAAACGGCTATCGGCTGCCGGTGCGGTATCCGGAATTTTGGCTACGTTTGGAAGTTGGTATTACCTGTTCCGAAAATCTGGTTTTGGTGAAGACGCTGATTTTGTAATCGCGTTGCTAGGAGATGATTTTCCAGTCATGCCCGTCGTTCCAATTTTCGTGTGTTCGTTGTTGGCCATGGTGATTACCACTTTTTTGACGTCTCCTCCAAAAGATGAAACGGTAAATCGTTTTTTCGATTCGCGCCAAGTAGGATGATCGGTCGACACGACTAGATTTGAAAAAATGAAAGTCCATGGCATCAAAACGCCGTAAGAAATTTACTTCTCCGGAACTTGAAAAACATTTCGTCGATATGGTCGAGTGGCTCGCAATGGAGACCACCGCTGAAGTCGAAAGAATGGCTCGCCGTCGAAAATTCAAGTCCCCCAAAGACGCCGAAGCAACGGGAGAAACGGTGCTGGACCTCGTGATCCAGGATGTTCGTCCCGGATTGGGGGGCTACCAGCTGATTTCGTTTCAAAGACGATCCACCAACCATCCCATGCCTTGGCATCGCCTAAAAGTCGGTACTCCCGTGGTCGTGTCTGCGGACGATTACAACGGATCCAAGGACGAAACCGGCGTGATCAGTAAAAAGAAAAAGGAGCTGATTGAAGTCGCTTTAAACCAAGAACCTGAAGGGCGGATTTTTCGGATCGACATGACCTCGGACGAAATCACACGCAAACGACAACTTTCAGCAATCTTGACTGCCAAAGATTCTCGAGGTCGCCTTGGCCAACTACGCGACGTCTTGATGGGGCAACGCAAACCTCGTTTTCACGAAAACCTACCCGACGTTGAATTTCGGACAAATCTTAATCGCTCCCAGCAGGACGCGGTACGTTTCGCTTTATCGGCTGAAGACTTTGCGATTATCCACGGTCCACCAGGCACCGGGAAGACGACTACGGTGGTGGAATTAATTGTTCAGGCTGTTATTCGCGGGGAAAAGGTTCTTGCATGCGCGCCCAGCAATACTGCTGTGGATAATCTTTTGGAAAGATTGGTAGATCTGAATCAGAAAGTGGTTCGAATTGGGCACTCGGCCCGTGTCAGTGAACGGCTTCGTGAACATTCACTCGACGGGCAACTGGATCAGCACGAAAATATGGAGATCATTCGAGACCTCAGACGCGAGGCAAAAGACATCTATCGCAAGGTCGATAAATGGTCCCGCGCGAAACAGCCAAAAGGATATCGGCACGAGCTACGTCAGGAAGCCCGACAACTTCAGGGACATGCCCGGTTGCTTGAAAAACAGGCTATGGAATCCATTCTCGATTCGGCAAAAATCATTTGTGCGACCGCCACCTTCAACGAGGATCTGTTGGGCGACCGTTGGTTCGATTTGGCCGTCATTGACGAGGCATGTCAAAGTGTGGAACCCGGTTGTTGGGTTCCACTGTTAAGAAGTGACAAAGTTATCTTCGCCGGAGACCACCAACAACTGCCGCCGACAGTTTTGTCGACCGAAGCAGCTCGTCAGGGTTTTGCGATTAGCCTGATGGAACGTCAGATGGAGCAATATAACGATCAGGTGTCCAAGATGTTAACGGTCCAGTACCGAATGCATCAACAGATCATGAATTTTTCATCGAGTCATTTTTATCGAGGCGAATTAAAAGCCGACACATCGGTCGAAAACCATCTACTGTCGGATATTGATGGCGTGGATTCGGTTCACTGGATGCAAGAACCTATCACTTTTATTGACACCGCCGGAGCGGGCTGGGACGAAGAACTTGAGCCCGATGGCGAAAGTAAAAGAAACCCCAATGAAGCAGATCTGGTTTTACGGAAAGTAGAAATGCTATTGAGTGCTGGGCTTTGGGCGAAAGATATCGCTGTGATTGCTCCCTATGCCGCTCAAGTTCGCATGTTGCGCGATCGCTACAGTGGTCCGGACGGATTAGAGATCGACACTGTGGACGGATTTCAAGGTCGCGAAAAAGAAGCCGTTGTGATCACGTTGGTTCGAAGTAATACGAAAGGCGAAATTGGGTTCCTTGCCGATCGCCGCCGGATGAACGTTGCTTTGACCCGAGCCAAACGAAAATTGATCGTAGTAGGAGATAGTGCCACCTTGGGGCATGACTCGTTCTACCAGGAATTTTTAGACTACGTGGAACAAGTCGGCGGTTATCACTCGGTTTGGGAGGAAGAGACCCAGGTCGAATGATGGGAACCTTAGTACCGGCGAAAAACTGATTTACCGGCTTTGTTTACAGAATTACCCAAACCGCATGACCATTCAACCGTCGTGGGATTTGTCCAAATTCTCATTCACACTGACTCATCCGTTTGAATCGCACCAACGCCATCTGCCAGACGATAATTCCAAGCCAACATGCCAGCAATCATAACGGATCCTGCGATCTGGATTGCCATTTCGATCCCTTGCCACCGACAGAAAAACAGGCTGAGACTTATTCCCAATAAAACGATGCGAAACAGCCAATGAATTGGCTTAAATGCGTATCCAGCGATCGCGGCAGCCAAACCACAAATTGCGATTCCGGTTAACAGAACGATAACGATAATCGAACCTAAGGCGGCCGAAGATCCGTCTGCGTTGAGCATTAAAAGTTCTGGCTTTAAAACAAAAGCGAAGGGGAGCGCGAATCCGACCAAAGAGAAGCGAAAGGCCGAAAAAGCAGCTTTCATTACATCCGCCTTAGCGATTGCGGCGCCAGCATAGGCTGCCAACGCAACCGGCGGCGTCACCATCGACATCATGCCAAAGTAAAAAATGAATAGGTGGGCGGCCAAGGGTGGAGTTTCAAGTGTTTTGAGCACCGAGCCGACCAGCAAAGCCATCAACAAATAACAAACAGCAGACGGAAGTCCCATGCCGAGAATGATGGTGGAAACCATTAACATCAAGAGAGCAATGATTCCGCTATCGTTTGCGAATGCCTGAATTTTTGCTGGTAATGCGGGCCCTAAACCTGTCAAATCGACAATTCCCAGAATAATACCAACGCACGATGCCGCAACAATCAGCGCAACTCCCCCGCGGGCGGCTCCCACTAATGCACGGCCAATTTTTGACAAATCGCAAAACAGGGCGATCGCAAACAGCATCAATGCAAAACTGATTTTGACCCACAATGAGCCCAGCCCGAGGGAAATCCACTCTTTGAATCCGCTGCCTGGTTCCCACTGAATCTGGTTGTAACAACTGGAAAAGCTTATCGCCAGGGCGACGATAAAATGCAACGCCAAAACCCCTACCAAGATTTTCGCTGGCTTCGCTTGGGAACGCATTTGAATCAGGCGGGTGTGACGGCTGCAAAGGCTGAGGATCAAAATTCCCAATAGGCTGACGCTGACCGCACGAAACGGAGTAAACCCAGAAACCAGCATGCCGATTAAAATGACGAATGAACTAAAAAACAAGAATCCTGGATAGCTTGAGATTTGACCGGGATCTTGTTGATTTTCCGGAGCTTCAATTTCTGCGGTTGCACCGATTTTTTTGGAATGAAAATGAACGGTGAGCAAAAGAGCGAAATAGTAGAGTACTGCCGGAATCAATGCCGCTTTGATGATCTCCAGGTAGGTGACCGTTGGGTTTACCATTTCGAGCATCATGTAGGCGCCGGCTCCCATGATCGGCGGCATCAGGGCTCCGCCCGAACTGGCAGCCGCCTCAACTCCGGCTGCCGATTCGGAATTGAACCCAGAACTTTTCATTAAAGGGATGGTAAACGTACCGGTGGTTGCCGTGTTGGCGACGGCACTGCCCGACAAAGATCCCATCAGACCGCTGGAAACAACGGCGACTTTAGCGGGGCCGCCTGGGCTTTTTCGGAAAAGCTGGCGGGCGAACCGAATCACATATCCGGTTGCGCCCGTTTGTTCGAGCATCGTCCCAAACAAAACAAACAGGAACACGTACAAGAACATGACTTGAAGTGCGATCCCAAAAACTCCTCCATCCTGAAGAAACGTTTTGACCGAAATCTGTTGCCACGTTTTGCCGCGATGAGGGAATAACCAATCGGGCATGCTTTGGCCATAAATCGCGTAGGCTATGAATAACACGCATAAAATTGGGAGAGTCCAACCGATGGCTCGCCGGGTTGCCTCCAAAACCAATATCAATCCAATGCCTGCAATCCAGAAGTCGATCGACTTTTCAGTCCCCGCTCTTTCCCCCAAAAGGGTACCGTCGACCCAGAATTGCTGAAGCAGTTCTTCGCTTTGAACAAAGACGTAGCCGAAAACGGCTATTGTCCCAATCATCAGTCCAACGTCGATGACTTTCAGAATGGCTAGGTTGGGCCATCGTTTTACCATCGGCTTGGTCAAAAATACCAACAGCAAACCGAGCAAGCCGAACAGGGCGAGATTCGGTTGCCTATCAAAAATGGTCGTGTTGACCGCGACCAAGACAAATAGGCAAAGCAAAATCGCCAGAACATTGAATGCCACGGACTTGAGTCCGCTCTGATTCTGTTTTTCAGTCACTGAGTTGGCTCAATTCAATATGGTCATTCAAATGCAATGAAGTCACCAGGGCAGTCTTGGAATCGAGTTCAGTTGGCGGGAGTTTCGGCTGTTGGGGGCGTTTCCGATACTGATGTTTCAGCCGGCCAGATTCCTGCCTCTTTGTAAAACTTGATGGCTCCAGGATGAAATGGAGTGCCGGTATTTCGAACCGCATTTTTGGGGTTAATTGCTTTGCCGGCGGGGTGTTTTTCGGCTATCTGTTCTCTATTTTCGTACATCAATTTCGTAAAGTTGTAGACGATTTCTTCGGATACTTTCTCGTGCGTTAACAGCTGCATATTACCGACGTTGATTCCAACGATATCCTCTTTCAAGTCAGAATAGGTGTCCTTTTTTACGGGGACTGGGAAATAGAAAGGATACTCTTTAAGTTTTTCTGGGGCATCGGGATCCATTTTGATGAAAACCACATCTTGAGTCGAACAGAGTTGGGTAACGGCAGGG
>JBCCSJ010000149.1:0-13496 GCA_039200505.1 Planctomycetota bacterium
CAAACGGTCAGCATTCAGATCAATAGCCAAAGTTTTGGTAATTGCCCGAGCAAGTGACTCAAAACGGATTCGATTGGCTTCGATATTTCGACGCTCTAAAACTTTTTCTCTGGCCAGCCGCTGGGCGAGTTTGTCTTGTCCTTGCTCTTTCAGTTGCTGGATCTGCTGTTCGTAATCTTTTTCTAACTGTTGTTGCTCGGCAGGTGTTGGAATTTGGGTCCTCTCTCGAAATAAAGTTTCACTGAGCATGAACCATCGGTGATACAACAGGCGGGGCCACTGTCGATCCGGGTCAGGAAAACGGAGCGATATCTCAGTGCCATCCTTCTGAACGCCAGAAATATTGACTAGGTGACTCGGTCCAGGATCGGGGCCAAAGAAACGATAACCGTGTCCAAGGAATAGCAATTGATGAATGGGGGCAACGGTTCTTGCCAAGGGGACGGTCAAATGTTTGGATCCGATAGGAATTGAAAGCGGACCCAACAGGACGATTGCGAGGTAAATCACAATGGCGATTGAAGCTAGAGTTCTTAACTGGCGAGACCATGGCAACGGAACGAAAGTTCCCCCTTTCTCTTTTTCTGCGATGTCAATTTCAGTCAATGACCGTCCCCTCCCCTGCTCTACCGATCGCGGAGGTGCTTTCGAATGACCGGTTCTTTTCTTTTTGCCCATAGGTATAAAGAGCTCCCTTCCCTATCCATGTTAGGCCAAAATTTTGGGGCGGATCAAAACAACGGTTTGTAACAGATGTAGCTGATATGCGACATCAAAACGAGACAAACTCGCCAGCGAAATTGCTCTTGGCGGTCCTTGTCACTCCCACTGAGTTTGCCTTCAATAGAGTTTGACACTTCAATTTTGCCAAGGAATCCGATCATGGTAAAAATCCAAGCATTTCAGGCCTACCTGCCCAGTCCTGAAAAAGTCAATGAAATCGCCTGTCCACCTTACGATGTGGTCACCGAGGAAGAAGCTCGTGACATCGTTCAGCGGCACCCAGAAAGCTTTATGAAAGTGTTACGGCCTGAAGTGAATCTCAAACCGGGTTCCAGTGATCAGCAACAACATGAAGAGGCAGCCCAACAATTCCAACAACTCGTTTCGTCTGGCTTGTTGGTCAAAGAAACGCATAGCGCTATCTATCTTTATCGGCAATCATCGCAGAATCATGTTCAGGTCGGTTTAGTCGCAGCCTGCAGTGTGGATGACTACGAAAACAATCGGGTCAAAAAGCACGAACACGTCCGTCCCGAAAAAGTGACGGATAGAACCAATCATTTCATCGGTGTCAAAGCCCAAACCGGACCTGTTTTTTTGGCTTATCGTCCCACCCAAAAAATCGCATCGTTGCTCGAATCCGAATTGGAAAATGGGAACGCGATTTTCGATTTTCAAGACGAATCTGGAATCAGGCACGAAGTCTTTCGAGCAGAGAAAGGACCAGATTTTATCGCTGCCTTCGAAGAGGTTGCGTCAGTTTATATTGCAGATGGCCATCATCGAACCGCAAGTGCATGTGCAGTGAAACAACAAAAAGAAGCACAAGATTTATCCGATGCTTCGGATTCGTTTTTGGCAGTTTTGTTTCCTGAAAACCAGCTTCAAATTTTACCATACAATCGGTTGGTTACCGATTTTGGCGGATCCTCGGCGGAACAGTTTTTAGAGACCCTTTCGCAACGTATCCCCGTTGTCGAAAGTGATGGAAACTTGCCAGATCAAAAAGGTGTGGTCGCATTTTATTTGGGTGATCGTTGGCGAAAAATGGATTTAAGAGTGCTTTGGCCAGAATTAACCGCCCGCCAAAATCATCCTGAAAAAGCCTTGGATGCGAATCTGTTGCAGGACTATGTGCTGGGTCCGCTTCTTGGAGTCGACGACCCGCGAACCAATTCGAGAATTCTATTTTGGGGGGGTCACCGAGGACCGGCTGAACTGGAAGCTGCTGTCAACGACGGAGTCGCCGCGGTTGCTTTTTCGATGTTCCCCGTAACGATGAAAGACCTTATGGATGTGTCCGATGCCCAACAAGTCATGCCCCCCAAGTCGACGTGGTTCGAACCTAAACTCAGATCGGGGTTATTCGTTTACGATTTGTCTTGACGTCGGCGAATCGGAGCTCTCGGGAATTACATGCAAGTCGCTATCTTGAATCGGCGTCCAGCTCGATTCAGAAACTTGTTCCAGCCGAAAATTGAGTTGTGGAACGATTGGCGGAATCGTTTGGAAATCGGACAGAGATTCCGAGCAGTTTGCGCCATGATCGCTGGGATCGGTCAGTCGCGGCTCGTTCGACATAATCGCGATTGATGGGCTGCAGCAACTTCCGCAATTCGTCTGCTCGCCGGTCAGCAAGCGGTAAACCGGCTCGGCAGCGATCATTGCAATGATGAGCATCCAAATAAATTTGCGTTCCAAATGAAACCCCTTTCAAGGTCACCTAAGCTGGTTTAGGACTTGGCGTTATACCTAAGAATACAACAAGATTCATTTTATTGATCGAAGAATCAAATCTATCAGGATAAAATTTTCCTAATCATGTCCGATCCGAAATGTTGCTGGCAGGTGTCGATTAGGCTGACCTGGCTTGTGACGACAATGGTAGGTCAGCAGTGCTTGACACGTTGAGCCAAGATGGGACATTTTGCACGAGTTCGAAAGACCGAGCCTAGCCTACTTCTGGCTGAATTCCATCGGAATACTTGAGGGATCCGAATTGATGAAATTGTTATATTTGTTTCGCGTGTCAGTTTGCATGGTTCTGACAATAGTGATTACTCAACAAGCGGTTTTTTCTCAGGAATTCGACGACCAAAAATTTAACAACTGGCATCAATGGCGAGGCCCCAATGCAGACGGACTGGCGCTGTCGGGCAACCCACCTATCTCTTGGGGACAGGATGAAAATATAAAATGGAAAATTCCGATTCCCGGTGAAGGAAGTTCGACGCCGATTGTTTGGGAAGACCAGGTTTTCATCCTGGCCGCAATACCTACTAATCAAAAACCGGATCGAGCGGTTCAGCAGCACGTCGAAGCGAAAACCAAGCCACCTGAAGTGGTGATGGATTTTGCGGTTTTTTCATTCGATCGAAATACGGGAAAACAGAATTGGAAAAAAATTCTCGTTTCGACCGCTCCATTCGAAGGTCGCCACCCATCGACGACTTACGCTGCGTCTTCACCGACTACCGACGGCCAACACATTTATGTTCTATTTGGTTCCTACGGCGTGTTCTGTTTGGACATGGGCGGCAATCTGATATGGGAAAGGGATTTGGGGAATATGAGAACCCGCCGCGGATGGGGAGAAGCCGTGTCTCCGGTGCTGTATGATAAAAAATTAGTTGTTATGTGGGATCAGGAAGAAGATTCCCAAATTTTTGTGCTCGATGCGGATAATGGAAACACAATCTGGAGTAAAGATCGAGATGAACCAACGACTTGGGCGACTCCGTTGGTAACGCGACACAAAAATCGCCTGCAATTAATTACCAACGGTACCGAAGCGATTCGAAGTTACGATTTGGCGACCGGAGAAATTATTTGGCAGACGACCGGCACGACGCTCAATGCGATCCCCTGCCCTGTCCGATACGTAGATAACGTCATTTTAATGGCGGGCTATCGAGGAAATCGAGCCGTTTCAATTCCATTGGCATCGGCAACGAAAAATGGAAAAGCATCGCTCGACGTGGCCGGGGATGTCCGTCAACACACGCCCTACGTTCCATCACCGTTGGTTTTAGGAAACCGGATTTACTTCACCAAGTCGTTGGTAGCGATTTTAAATTGCTTGGATGTTCGGACTGGAAAACCAATTTTTGAACTAACCAGGATGCCAGGATTAAATCGGATGTACGCTTCGCCAGTGGCCGTAAAGGATCGAATTTATTTTACTTCACGCGAAGGAACGACCTTGGTCATCAAGGATTCGGACGAACTCGAAATCTTGGCGACCAATCGTTTGGACGAAGAAATCGACGCCTCGCCTGCGATCGTAGGGAATCAGATTTTTCTTCGAAGCAAAAAACATTTGTATTGCATCGAAGAATGAAGGCGAGGCCGCGGGGCCGAGCGAACTTGCCAGAAAAATTATCGTGTCATTCCGATTGATCGCTTTGGGTTTCGCCGACCTTCTGAAAATGTCAGCCTGATCCTCTCACGTGGACTAATGTGAATCGGGCTCTTCGGTTCCATCCGTTTCCAACCCTGTTACACGCTCGTAAAGTGCGTTCAAATCTTCGTAATGATCGCTTGGGTAGTGGAGCTTTCCTCCCGTATGCCCAACCCAACCGATTCCTGCGGCCAGGACCATCAACCCTAGTTTCCACAGCAAACCGTCATCCGGATTTTTGCGGCGGGAATTGCGGGCAAACAGGGCAAGAATCAGCGACGCGAATGTAATCACAATCGCCCCGGTGCGGTGCCAGAATACTTTGTGATCCTGATCCAGAAGGTCGGACCAGACTTCAACAGTTCCCCGCTTTTCCATCGGGCTAAAATACCATCCGGTCAAACAACCACCGATTGCGGTCAATGCTCCAATCCACAGGCAATAGTAAGCACAATCGCTCATGACAAAATTACCGCGAAGGCTTAAGAAAGCGAATAGACCGGCGGCCAAAATCAGACCCAGCGGTAAGTGGATGGCTGCCGGGTGCAACGAACCGATCGCGTTTTGAACTTGTTTCACACTATCGACAGGTTTCTTGGCCGGCTTTTCTAGCGGTTCGTCAAATTCGGTAGATGTTTTTCCCATTCCCTCGTGCGGCTGAACTTCAGCCAGATTGCCCACAGCGTTTGGTGCTTTGATTGCAACTGTAGCAATCGGATCTCGAGTTCGGTCTTTCCAATCGGTGACGCCGTCGGGCCACTGAGCTCCCTCTTTGATCCATTGTTTGACGGTCGCGATTTGTTGTTTTGACAGCGGACGAATTCCCTCGTTTGGAGGCGGCATCACGTAGTCTTCGTCGGTGTCGATTAGCAGCAGGTAGATATCACTTTCTTCAGGCTCTCCCGGAACAAGATAGTCGGAAGCTTCCAACTTTGAATCTAGTCGCAGCCCTTCCGCCCGCTTCGTCCCGTGACACGATAGACAGTGGTTTTCAAAAATAGGTTTGATCTCTTTGACAAAATCTATATCGCCCATGGATTCCTGGGCAATCAAAAGCCAGCAACCCATGGTCAGTATCAAGAATTTGAAGCAGTAAGATTTTGTATCCATCAAGATTTTCAATTTCGACTTCATCCTGTTCCGAGAGTCGCAGGTAAAGTTTGCAATTCCCAATAACTTCGAATAGGTTTCAACCAGATTCGACCGACCAACCTTTAAGATTCACGACCCGCTGCTTTTTGTGGGTCCGATACCTAAATATACCCGACGAAAGTTGGAAGAAATTCAATTTCTGGACAAACCCAGTTTGAAAACGATCGGAGAACTCATTTCTTACAGTCGAAAATGCCGGTTTTGACCGAATTGAGCAGGAACCGGAAGCTTCAGAGTTCGCCATCCAAAGGCAAAACAAACACCTTACCATCCCCCAATCGCCCGGTTCTCGAGACGCCGCAGATGCAATCAATGATTTTTTCGGAGTCCTCGTTGTTGGCCCAGATCAAAATCTCTACTTTCGGAACGAAGGCGAGCGAGTACTCGTTTTCGCCGTATTGATCGAGATAATTTTTTTGTCGTCCATAGCCTTTGACTTCTTTGACGCAGATTTCTTCGTAAGTCAGACCTGCAATCGATTCGATTACTTTTTCGGATAAAAACGGTTTGACGATAGCGACAATTTGCTTCATGAAGTCATCGCCCGGCAAACTTGCCAAGTCCAGTGCCGGTCAGAAGTGGCGGCAACAGTATCGGTGGGAAATCCACATTCGTTCACCATCGCTTGAATCTCGGGCAACGTCAAAGATGCGTGAAGAGAATCTCGAAACAGTTTCTGCATATATTCCGATTCGTTTCCGGCATAAGTTTTGACCAGATGATCTAATTCGTCGGCAGTGTCGGGGCGCATGAGGTCTCGAACAAAAATAGTTCCTTCGACTGAGCATACTCTTGAAATTTCTTGGATGACGAGTTCTGGATTTTCAAGATGATGAGTGATGGAATTAGAAATCACGGTGTCGAACATCTGATCTTCGAATTCCATGTTTTTTGCGTCGACCTGCGAAAGCATGATCCGTTCGGTGAAACCTGCGGACTCGATATTATAGACCGCCAACTCTAACATGCTGACGGACATGTCGATCGCCATGATTCGGCATTCCTCGTGCTGACGGCAAAGTTCGACAGGGATCTGTGCGGTCCCGGTCCCTAAATCAAGCACATCTCCAAGATCAAGCAGTTGATCCGGCCGGAGGCGAGTTCGTGCAAATGCGATTAAATCACTGACGAATTTTTGGTTGACTTCGGAGTGGTCCATGTCGTCATATTCCCGCGCTTCTTTGGCAGAATCCATGACTTCAGGTTCGAGTATTCTTTCAAGCATTCCAAATATCTTTTGATGGACAAAGCCCGTATCAAGATTCAAGCGACTCAAATTCTTCGTCTGTCGAGAGAACAGGATTCATGCCGTTTTTTCGGGACCAGAGGCCGATTGAATAACAAATGATTGACATAATTAGATAGGACAGAGAAAATTGAATGATTAGCGATTTTTGATCTGGCGAAATCACTTTGGTGTCAGCAATCGTCCATGGCCAATACATTTCATCTCCCGGTAGAGGGGAGTGGATGATGCCAAACAATACCAAAACACCACCCGCAGCAAACCAGACGGAAGCGGCTTGGAATTTACGATCAACAATCATTGCCATGGCCGCTGCCCACAGCAAGCTGGTTACTATAAATCCTCCGGCCAAAACACTTAGGTGTAAACTAAGCGTCTGCAACCGGGCAGCATCGGCTGGTGAGGCTGAAGAATAATCAATGAATTGAGCATACTGTCCAAGATGGATAGTGACCAATTTAGCCAACGCTGGAAGACAGGCGATCGCGATCGCTCCGTAATGACGACGGGGGGTCACCTGAAACGATTGGGCCGTGATTTCAATTCCGATAAAGATCAGGATTGGGAAGACTGCTTCGCGAGGCAACCACTCCAAGATCAAGCTAAAATAGCCGATAACGCCGGCCGAGCCGATGAACAATGCGGTTGCTAACGTGTAAGCTGCCCTGCCCCCCATAGCCTTGTAAGCCGGATGGCCAATGTACGGAGTGGTTTGAATGACTCCGCCACAAAGCCCGGCCACCAATGTGGCGAATCCCTCGATTCCAATCACGATTCCGGTATCAAAATCGTCACCAGCTGATGCCGCACTTTCAGCACAGTCGATCCCGCCAATGACGGTCGCAATTGCAAACGGAATGATATAGGGCAAATAATTCACCACATCGCCCAACGCTTCGGTCCAGCCAAACGAAAATACTGTCAACCAATCTGTCGGGAACCAAATTGGTTCGATGATGGAATCCTGCTGTTCAACGATGTCCAGGCCGACCCGATCCAGCCCTAGCATGGCATACCAAACCAAGCAGCCAATTCCGACCGCGGCCATCGCCCCGGGGATTTGGAACGGGAGATGGTTTCGCCCAATCAGAGTAATCAAGACAACGACTAACGAGACGAATCCGACGAGGGGTTTGTGTGTGATCTCGATTAGCGGAATAAAGGCAATGAGAACCAGTGCGATGGCTGCTAGCGACCCAAGTAGACCAGCACGTGGGACCAGCTGCCGAATTTTTCCCGATCCAAAAGAGCAAATCAATTTGATCACGCCGCTGATCAAAATTCCGATCAAACCGATGTGCCACGCGTGGGTGGCGGCGGCGAGTTGTTCGGCCCCCAATTCGATCTGCTCGGTGTAGGCTGGTCCGATGACGAAGAAGACCATTCCCAACGTACTTGGCGTGTCCAATCCCAGTGGCATTGCGGTCACGTCGCTTCGATTCTCTTTTTTGGCCAACCGAAAAGCGAGCCAGAAAAAAAGGAGATCCCCGACCAAGACGCCGATTGCGGTACCCGGGATCATGTAACTGAGTGCAAAATTTACAGGGAAGCCAAAGTTGAAAAACAACATGGTTACCATCAGGACCATGCCAGCAATATTGTCCAACATCAGGCCAAAAAAGGCGTTTACGTCGCCAGATCGAACCCAGAGGTAACGGTTTTTCGTCATCAGATGACTTTCGGCATAGGTTTTGCGGATTGGTCGCGCGGAAGGACGCTGACAGGCTTAGTTCCAACAGAAAATCGGACGGGCGAGTTTAAATCCCGAAAAAAAGCCTGTCAAACCGACCGGACGTGTCAGGAGCCACCCCGATACGTTTTATAGGAGCGGGTCCTGTCAGGCCTTCCAATTTTCAGTTCGTAACACTTATAGGAGTCGCATTCAGAGGAAAAAGGCAGGGATTGCCACTTTTTGGGTCAGAGTCGAACCATTCCTCAATAAGATGCGTAAATTGCAATGGAAGCAACGCTAAATAACGTTCGAAGAATTGACCGACAAATTCAAGCTAAATCAAACCAAGTGAACGACGAGCAGTTACTACTCGAATATCGAAAATCGGGTAATCGTGAATTGTACGCGCAGTTGGTATACAGATACGAGCGAGAATTATTCAATTACCTTCGTCGATATCTTGGCAATGCAGAAATGGCTGAGGACGTGTTTCAAGCCGCTTTCCTTGCAGTGCATCTCAAATGCGAGACGTTTCAAGAAGGTCGCCGATTTCGTCCATGGCTTTATTCCATCGCAACCAACGCTGCAATTGATGCCCGTCGAAAGAACAAACGACACATGACGGTCAGTTTGGACACCCCGCGCGAGCAAGATGACGAGGATGTTGGTCGCCTAATGAATCTTCTGGAGAGTCCGGAAATCAATCCCGCCGATTCAGCTGAAAATGCCGAACGCGGACAATTGGTTCGACGGTCTTTAGCTAGCCTTCCCGAGTCGATGACATCTGTCATTCACCTGGTTTACTACCAAGGGATGAAGTACCGAGAAGCTGCTGAGGTCCTCGACATTCCGGTCGGCACTGTCAAAAGCCGTATCAATTCAGCGATTCACAAACTTACTGACATTTGGAACAACAGTCACGTCGACTAACTGGATTCAGAGCCTATCAAACGGTCGGATTTAATTTTTTGAGTTGATGCTCAGCATAAAAATAAGTCCTCCGAGTTACCACTCCCTTGGTAGCTTCCGAAGCTCAATCTTGCAAGCGACTGAAACTTTGTGAAGAGACCCTGAAAGTGAAACAACCATCGCACGAAGATTTGCTCGGGTTTGTTCTGGGAGCATTGGACGCTCAGGAACAGACAGCTATTGAGCAATTGATAGATCAAGATCCTCAAATTGAGGAAGAACTTCTTAGGATTCGAACCGCGATTCTACCATTGGATGATTTGGATTGTGGCGGTCCCAGGCCCGGCCTTGCCAGACGAACTTGTGAATTGATTGCAGGTCTGGAAAAAACGGCAATCAAGCAATCGTCTTCGCAAGAAGTTCGGTCTTCGATGTACGAGGCAGCAATCGCTGCCGCTGATCCAGAGTTGATTCGTAGTAGCGAGTTGGAAGATAGTCGGGTTCAACCAGCAAAACCGGTCTACGAAGCCCCACAAAGAACGTCAAGGTCATTCTCTTTGACAGATTTGTTAGCTGCAGCAGCCATGCTGGCCATTGTCGCCGGCATTTTGTTTCCAACCATTTCCTATACTCGGTTTAACAGTCGAGTCATCGCTTGCCAAGACAATTTGCGTCAAATTGGAAATGCGATGATTCAGTACAGCGACATCAACGAGGGAAGTTTTATTGCAATTCCTGAGTCTGGTAATCTTGCGGTTTCAGGTTGTTATGCTCCCATTTTAAAAGATGCGGGACTGATCGAAAATGATGAGATTTTTGGGTGTGCAGGCGTAGGATCGAAAGCACCGATTCGAATCCCCGGGTGTGGGCAGGTGACTTCTAATGATTTAAGCAAAGAGCAAGTTTTGCACTTCCAAAAGATCATGGGCGGCCATTTTGGATATGCGATGGGATACTGCGAGGGCAATTTGTACTGCGTTCCCAAAAACATGGGTCGGTCAAACATTGTGTTATTGGCGGACCAACCTTCGATCGATCTCGAGGGACGTAAAAGTGCCAATCATGGCGGCAAGGGACAAAACTGTCTGTTTGAAGATGGTCGCGTCGAATTTGTAGTCGGACACGTTTATGGAAATGACGCATTGTTCGAAAATGATTATGGCGTTGTAGCACCAGGATCGAACGCCTGGGATAATGTGATCGCTCCCAGCCATCTAGCATTGCCAGTAGATGTTTTGTTCGAGCCAGCTGACAAATAATCACGAACAGCGGCTGAGCAGGGAAAAGACCGTCGTGATTCGTGATTAGCTTGTGAACCGCGAGACAAGCCGAGTCACCTCGGACGGGGTCGGCATGAGGGATAAAACGGCGATGGTTTAGCCTTGCTGTCGATTCGGTTCTGTATTGACGTGATGTCCCGTTCGGCAAACGTGACGTACTCAGTCGTTCTGTATTTATGTGGTGCCCCGTTCGCCAAACGGGACGTACTCAGTGGTTTTGTGTTTGGGTGATGTCCCTTTTGGCAGACGGAATATACGCCGTGGAATCGCAGGCCGGTGTTATGGCTAGGGAAACGAAAATATTTGTCTCGTCACAATTCATTCACCCCGGTTCGTCTGATTTTGGTAGACTTCTGATTCGACCAACAAAGGCTTGTCTACTTAACTGAGGATCATTGTGAAACCAACCCAGATTTTTGCCGGCGGAGTTGCCGGTGTTCTAGGAGCTGTCATTTGGGCAGCAATCGCTTATTACGCCAATGTTGAAATTGGTTACATCGCATTGGGGATTGGATTTCTGGTAGGTGTAGCAGTTGCTGCAACCGGAAAAAATTCCGCGACCGCTGGTGTGTTGGCGGTCGTGATCACATGCGTTTCAATCTGTGCTGGAAAATATGCATCGATTGAACTTTCGATTCAGAAAGCTGCCAATGATTTTGCTGCCTCCACAGATGTCATATCCGACGAAGACTTGATATCTGGACTTGCTGACAAAATTGCCGAGGACAGAGAAGATGCAGGAGAGGAAATTGCTTGGCCAGAAGTGAATGACGATTCGGAGGTCGAACTTCCTTTGTCGACGTATTATCCCAAAGATCTTTGGGCGGAAGCCTCTGAAAAATTTGCTGGCATGTCCGCTGAGGAAAAACAAGTCTTGAAAGACGAACGAAATAAGATGATGGAAGAAATCAAGCAGGCTTTTGGCCAAGCTCTTGGCAACAACGTAAGGCAGGAAGCGTTTCTGGCCTCCTTTGGATTCCTTGATATCCTCTTTTTCGGGCTCGGGGCTTACACTGCCTGGGGAATTGCATCTCGAGACGAGGATTAATTAGCTACTGAACTACCCTGCCCTTTCACGACAGATTATTGAAGCCACGGCCTTATAATGGCTGTGGCTTTTATTTTGGGATGATTTGATAATTCGCAAGCTCACGGAAAAATTTCGGGACTGAACATCGTGAGCCATTGACTTATATTGATGGCTGTCTCGACTCTAAATCTAGCCCATATAAAGTTTTTTCTTTTCTTATTTTCATGCCTTCCACTGCCCCAGAATTGATGAGCCCTGCTGGTTATTGGCCAGAATTGAAAGCGGCTGTTGAATCGGGTGCCGACGCGGTTTACTTTGGCTTGAACCATTTTTCAGCCCGGGCCAAGGTTGGGTTTACGCTGGACGAACTGCCCGAGGTGATGAAAATGCTTCACGGCCGTCAAGTCAAAGGGTTTGTTACATGCAATACGTTGGTCTTCGACCACGAATTGGCTCAGGCGGAAGAGGCGATCATGGCGATCGCTGGCAGCGGGGTTGACGCGGTGATCGTTCAAGATGTTGGCATCTGTCAGCTCATTCGGTCGATCGCTCCGGATCTTGAGATTCACGGCAGCACTCAGATGTCAGTGACTAGTGCCGAGGGGGCTGAATTTGCCAAATCGTTGGGCTGCTCTCGGATCGTGCTGGGGCGTGAATTGAGTCTTGACGAAATTCGAAAGATATCCCAATCGACTGATATTGAACTTGAGGTGTTTGTCCACGGTGCGTTATGCGTTTCGTATTCGGGCCAATGTTTTAGTAGCGAAGCCTGGGGAGGTCGGTCGGCAAACCGAGGGAAATGTGCTCAAGCTTGTCGGCTTTCCTACGATTTAATTGTCGACGGACGGCCTCGCGATCTTGGCCCCTACCGTTATCTATTGTCGCCTGGTGATTTATGCACGGTCGATCAAATCCCAGATCTTATTCAGGCAGGAATCGCATGTGTCAAAATTGAAGGCCGCTACAAGGACGCAAGTTACGTTGCGTTAACGACGCGGGCCTATCGGCGAGCAATTGACTTGGCAATGAAAGGCATTCCTAATGAGCTAAACTCGGACGAAAGACGCGACTTGGAGCAAATCTATTCACGCGGTTTAGGGGCTCATTTTATGTCGGGCACCAACCACCAGAAAGTGGTTCGAGGGCGTGCTCCTCGTCATCGTGGCGTTCAAATGGGCGTGGTCTGTGAAGTCCGAAAATATTCAGTCGTAGTTCGTTTTGACAATCTTATCAGACGGGGCGACGGGCTCGTTTTTGACTCAGCTGACTGGAAAAGTCCGGACGAGCCAGAAGAGGGCGGCAACGTCTACGAAGTTCGACAGTTAGGACACGGCCAGCTGGAACTCGAATTTGGGAAAGGGGAAATTGAATTCCAGCAGATTCGGATTGGAGATCTGGTTTGGCGTACCAAAGATCCCTCGCTTCAACGCGGCCTAAAAACGATTTTGCGATCTGAAAAACCCGTTTTTACTCGCCCAGTTTCGTTCCAGGTTTTCGCGGAACCGGGCCAACCACTTCAAGTAGAAGCATCGACAGCCAACGGATGCCGGGCTCAATTCGTCGGGGACGAACCGCTTCAACCCGCAAAAAAAAGAGGTCTCGAACTTGACACTCTGAATGAAAAATTGGGGCGACTTGGTGGAACCCCGTTTCACATTCAAACTGTCCTGTGGTCTCCCCAAAAACCTGTTTTTGTTCCAGCCAGTTTGCTGAACATGGCTCGCAGACAATTAATCAATGACTTGATGGTCCAGTTGGAAGCAGTAAAACGTCCCGTTGCCCAGCGTCGATTCGATGAGATTAGAACTAAACTGGTTCAAAAATCGGTGGAATCTATTCGCGAATCCAGTGCTGATTTGGGAGTGCTACACCTATTGGTCCGAAATCCCAGCCAGTTAGATGCTGCTTTAGCGGTGGCCACAAATCGTCCGATCGGATCGATAACTCTTGATTATCTCGAACTCAAAGGTCTTCGACTTGCAGTCAAAAAAATCAAACAACAGGGGCAGCATCCCCGAGTTGCAGCGCCTCGGATTTTGAAACCGGGCGAAGAAAATATTGTTCGAGCCCTGCTATCTTTAGAC
>JBCCSJ010000150.1:0-13334 GCA_039200505.1 Planctomycetota bacterium
AAAATTTTCAGAAGAGCATCGGAACCAACTAATCCTCGCATCTTCAGAAAGGGATTTTGCGAGGTCCCGAACGGAATCTTCAACAAACTTGGGGTTTTCCCATGCCTGCTCGGTGACTCGTTTTTCGTCTTCTCTTTTGATGATGGGAAAAACTTGAGCCGAAGCTGCCTGTTCCACCATGCTAAACAGCTCTTCGATCGAAATCGTCTCGTTATCGACGAATCGAACCGCAGCGATCATTTCACATCGTTGGTTGTGAGCCCCGTAATCCGAGATTTTTTTCGAGCAGGGACAAAGGCTTGTCGCTGGAACTTTGATCGTAAGCGTCGTTTGATTTACCGCCCCCCGGCAAACGGCGATCTGAGCATCCATGTCCAATTTCCCAAGTGCTCCAGTGATCGGTGCTGGCTTATCAATGAACCATGGAAAATCAACCGTTAACCAGGCGTCTTCAGAATCCAATCGCTGGCGAATTTGTTCGCACATTTCACCAAGGGAATCAAGCGTTTGTTGTCCATTCGATTCAGAAAGAATCTCCATGAATCGGGACATGTGAGTTCCTCGTTCGTCACTGGACAGTGATACGTGCAGTTGCCAGTTACCTACGGTTGTCTGTGCGACTTCGGAGGAACGGAAACAAAGAGGATGTCGAATTCCCGTCACGCCCACCTTATTGATTCGCCCCCCGCGAACATTTTTTTCTGATTGGACATCAGGCAATTGGTTTGTATTCATTGTTTATATGGATGATTCGATTCAGCTACTTTTGGGAAACTCTTACTAGCCAGTCAATCAGAACTTTTGGCTTGTGACGACCACCGTACTGTAATTGCCTGAATCAAAGTAGGCCCTATATCCCAGCAAATTTCGAAAACAATCACGCCGTT
The DNA here is from genome assembly GCA_039200505.1 of Planctomycetota bacterium. Taxonomy (GTDB): domain Bacteria; phylum Planctomycetota; class Planctomycetia; order Pirellulales; family Pirellulaceae; genus Mariniblastus. Next base: position 888 of record JBCCSJ010000150.1, read on the forward strand.
TAATTTTGCGGCAGGCTTAAATAACCGTTGCCAAATTCACAGGCCTGTTATGATGGACGTAAATGCAATTGAATTGCAGATGTGTAAGGTTTAGATTAACGACTGATGCGGCCATAAGCGTAATATTTTACAAATCATTTTACGGCTGGCCGACTTGACGTAATTTACAGTTCGCCAAAATGAATCTGACGTGTACACTTCAGCGAGCTAAAGGTACTTCAAATTAGGAAGTGAGTAGCAATGAAACACTTTACCTTTTCCTGGATCGTGGCTATTGCCCTTTTGGCAGGCAGTTGTTTAACAGGGACACTGAAAGCTGAAAATACTACCCTAAAAGCCTTAATCGTTGATGGGCAGAACAATCACAACTGGAAAGGGACGACACCAGTATTGAAGCAATACTTGGAAGACACTGGACTGTTCGATGTTCAAGTTGCGACCACCTCAGAAAATACCGCCGACTTCTCACCTGAATTCAGCGATTTTGACGTTGTCGTTTTAAACTACAATGGGAAGGCGTGGACAAAAACGACGCAACAAAATTTTATAAATTACGTTCGCGATGGAGGCGGGGTGGTCGTTTACCATGCCGCCAATAATTCGTTTCCGAAATGGCAACAGTATAACGAGATCATCGGGTTAGGTGGCTGGGGCGGACGCAACGAAAAAGACGGACCTTACATTCGTTATCGGGATGGCAAGGTCGTTCGTGACACCAGTCCTGGACGGGGTGGCAGCCACGGAAAGCAACACGAATACGTCGTTGAAACCATCAACGCGGAACACCCGATTACTCGTGGGTTACCGACCCAGTGGCGTCATGTTCGTGACGAATTGTATGATCGACTTCGAGGGCCTGCGAAAAATTTGACCCTGTTAGCTGTCGCCCACTCCGACAAAGCGACCAACGGAACTGGAGAAAATGAGCCAGTCCTGTTCACGATTCAGTTCGGCCAAGGCAGAGTGTTTCACACCGTGATGGGCGACAATGTCAAACAACTCGATTGCGTTGGATTTGCCGTTACGTTTCAACGAGGTGCTGAATGGGCGGCTACTGGAAAAGTAACGCAAGAAGTCCCTGTCAATATGCCTACTGCTGATAAAACCTTGCGTCAAAGCGAAGCTAAAAAAATGACTGAAACAGAAACGACTTACCCATCCGAAACACGTCTGCTCGACCGGCAACTATTTTTTGGCAATCCACAAATTGCTGGTGGTCAACTGAGCCCCGATGGAAAGTTCATTTCATTTATGAAACCCTATCAAGGCATAATGAATGTCTGGGTAAAGGAGTTTGCGGAACCGTTTGATAAAGCTCGGCCATTAACCGACAGTAGTCGACCGCTCTACGGATACTCGTGGACCGAGGATGGGAAGTACATCCTGTTCGTGAAAGACTCTGGCGGCGACGAAAATATGAATCTATTTGCCGTCGATCCAAGTGCATCGCCTGCCGAAGGCCAAGAAACGCCTGAGTCCCGGAATCTGACGCCAATGAAAGAGGTGACGGCTCAAATGATGCACGCCAGCCAAAACAATCCGGATTTACTGTGGGTTGGTTTGAATGATCGCGACAAGGCATGGCACGATTTGTATCGGCTCGAAATCTCAACAGGCAACCTGACGTTGGTCTACAAAAACGAGGATCGAATCACTGGATACGAATTCGATTGGGATGATAATTTGCGATTGCTTACTCGTACGGATTTGGCTGGCAATACAACGCTGCTACGGAAAGACGGCGATGAACTGGTGCCGATCTATTCGACCAATGTTAACGAAAACATGGGAATCAGCGGTTGGGATGCAAACAACGAAAATTTCTACCTGACAACGAATAAAGGTGATTTAGATTTGATGACGCTTTATCAGATGAATCCAAACACAAAAAAAATAGAGCTTTTGGAAACCGATCCTAATAAACGAGTCGATTTTGGTGGTCTAAGAGTCGATCGTAACACCCGCAAAATCATATCGACTTCCTACACCGAAGATAAGCCTCGGTATTATTGGCGAGACCAAACTTGGGAAGACAACTACAAGTTTTTGAAGGAAAAATTTCCCGGGCGCGAAGTTGCCTTTCAAAGTTCGACCAATGATTACAGCAAGTTTCTTGTGTCAGTTTTTGGCGACAAATATGCATCGGAAGCTTGGTATTTTGATGCGAAAACCCGGAAGCTGATTCATCAGTACACGCCTCGGCCTGAACTGAAAGAAGTAGAGCAATACTTGGCTCCGATGATGCCGATTCGATACCCAAGTAGTGATGGCTTGGAGATTCCTGCCTATCTTACGATTCCCTGTGAAACCGAAGCCAAGAACCTACCTGTCGTGGTTCTGGTTCATGGAGGCCCCAAAGGCCCTCGTGATTCGTGGGGGTACAGCCCGCTCGTGCAATTTCTTGCCAACCGCGGCTATGCCGTATTACAGCCAAACTTCCGAGCCAGTGGCGGATACGGCAAAAAGTTTCTCAACGCGGGCGATTTACAGTGGGGCAAACTGATGCAGGACGACATCACTTGGGGTGTCAAGCACTTGATCGATCAAGGTATCGCGGACAAGGATCGAGTAGCAATCATGGGAGGCAGCTACGGTGGCTATGCGACCTTGGCTGGATTAGCCTTTACCCCAGATCTTTATGCATGCGGCGTGGATATTGTTGGGCCAAGTAACATCTTTACTTTGCTTCATTCAATTCCGCCATATTGGGAAGCCGGTCGCGCGTTCCTTTATGGGATGGTCGGTGACCCCAACACCGAAGAAGGCAAGCAACGAATTCGGGAAGCGAGTCCTTTGTTCAGTGCTGATAAAATTGCCAAACCTTTGCTGATCATTCAGGGAGCCAATGATCCGCGTGTCAAACAGGCGGAGGCTGACCAGATCGCGATTGCGCTTCGGGATCAAGGCCACAAGGTTAGCTATCTTTTGGCTGACGATGAAGGTCACGGGTTCCGGAAACCGGTCAACAGCATGGCAATGTACGCCGAGATCGAACTGTTTTTGTCGGAACAAATCGGCGGACGATATCAAGAAACGATGCCTGAGGATGTCGCCAAGCGCTTGGAAGAACTCCGAGTCGACGTCAGTAAGGTCGAGTACGATCCGTCGACTCAAGATGACTCAAAATAGCCGTTAACAAGCAGCTTCAATACCCTGCTTTAGTGCCCAGAGTTTAATTGCAAGTACAAGCCTTTCGCGGGGTTCTATCTTCACCGAAAGTGAGGTGCAAGTCAGTTATTTGTCGTTTATCACAAAACGGTTAGAATAATGCCATGACACCTGAAGAGTACAACTTGTTGGCCATCCAGAAACGGTCGTTAGTTTTTGACAGGATGTTTAATGCTGTCGAAAAAGTTCGCGAAAGATTGGAACGATCATGCAAGGCGTTGGCTGATGCCGGAGTCCCTTATGCGGTGATTGGTGGAAATGCGGTCGCAGCTTGGGTCGCAACCATCGATGACGGGGCCGTACGAAATACTCGTGATGTCGATCTGCTATTAAAAGAAGTAGACCTTGATGCGGCAACTTCTGCACTTGAGTCGGTCGGATTTGTGCGTGATCGCGTCATGGATGTCGTGGTGTTTCTCGATGGAGAAGACGGCAAACCTTCGCAAGGAATTCACGTCCTGATTGCTGGCAGAAAAGTGAAAGAGAGTTATGTTTCTGCAACTCCGGTTCCCGAACAAGCCATTGATATCGACGGCAAGCGAATCGTGGATTTAGTTGAACTGGTGCGCATGAAACTCAATAGTTTTCGCCGCAAAGATCAGACTCATTTGATCGATATGATACAGGTCGGCCTAATCAATGATAGCTGGCCGGGAAAATTCGAACCCGAACTTGGCGACCGTTTGCAGGAATTGCTCGATGATCCAGACGGCTGATCGTCCAGCAGATATTTTGAGTGTCGGCTGTTGGCCCCGCCTGTTCGAAATCAACCGAGTCGAATCCGCAGTGCAGCAACGCTTGGATTTGTTAGGTAAATTGCTTTAGTCGTCTCAACAAACCGAAGCCAGGCAGCAAAAGCGGCTGGATGAAGTGACGAGCAGCCCAATGCGGATACGACTGTCATAGGCCTGATTGCGTGAGCCGATCGAATGGATGAGCTTCATTCAAGAATTGACTATTACATTTCGAGGCGCGAAACTCGGGTGTCTCTCTCGAAGAGGAATCGCTGATCGAAGCGTTGTTGAAAGATCTCGATATCGCCAAGCGACGTTAATTTCGAAAGTTGCTCAATTATTTGGTACTGTTCGATCGAGCTTCTCAACCAAAGTCTGACCTTGATCAGTCAAGAACTCCGTACTTTTTCAGTGAGCCTTTCAATCGAGTAAGTGTCTAGTGTTTGCGAGTCAGATGCGCTGCGTGTTCTCTGGCGATCTGACTATTTTTCGTCTTCGCCAAAGCTTCCTGCATGTCGGCTAAAATTCCAGCGTCTTGCTCGTAGTTTTCCGTTCCCCGTTTTTCTACCAGCACTTCGGTTGCTTCCAGCCATTTTTGAGGATCGCTCACCATTTCGATCATCCGTTGCTTACGAGCCCTTGAGCCTTGGCGGCTTCACGCCTAGCTTTGGCTGCAGCCTTCTTTTCGTCTTTCGCGTTTTGTTCCAGTCGCAAATGCTCGGTAGTTTCGTACAAGTCTTTGAAGTTTCGATTCAATTTTACTGTTGGCCAAGAGACAACGTAACTTGACTCAGGCAACTTGGTTAGCAATTCTGCTTTAACAGAAGTTTCGTCCTCGGTCATGAATCGTGCAGCTACCTTTCGGACTTCGTTTGCTGAAAGTGACTTGGCCCACTTCGCAACGCTTTTCGCCGTATGCCAGTTCCTTCTCGGTCAACGGACGATCAACTGCTCGAAACTCGATATATTGGAATTCACTCATGTCGGCTCCTTAAAAGAACGGTTGATTTCTACCAAGATTGCTGACGATCCCCAACTTCATTCGCTCGAAACCAGATGGTAAAAAGCCGGAGAATCAAAACATGGCGAAATCCGATGGAACAGTAGACGAAGTCAGACTACGTAAAATCATCGAATCTTTTGCGGAATCACTGGATGAGGTTCAGTTGCAACTGGTGATACAATCAGCGGGTGTTGCTCAAGCGATTGATGCTCTGCGAAAAGCACTGGATAAGACCGAGAGATGCCTGCGGGGAGGGAAATATGAAGAAGTCGCGAATCTTGGCTATCGAGATGTAAGTTCCGAGTTTATTTTCCTGCAACGTACGATGGGAGCGATCAACGAGGACGCAATGCAACGCTCTTCGGTAATTTCAGATATTTGCCGTGAAGCCAAGCTCGCCTACGAAGTTGTCGAGCCCCATGTGATGAAGTGGCTTGAAGGTCGCGATCTAAGTTCAAAAACGACGCGTAAGTTCAAAAACGACGCGTAAGTTCATCTCAACAGATTTCTGGCGTTGGCGATGAGTCCTGTAATGCACTGCGCGAGATACTGTCGAATCCCTTGATTGATGGATCTGGTCGGTCGTAGTTTGCCAAGTCCGTCTTTTTCATTACAAGCATATTGCCGTAATTCGGCTTACTCAGGAAGCAGTTGTGAAAACCTCCGGTACGGCACGTCATTGCCGTGTGTCGGTCCGTTTAAGGCAAAAGAATTGACAGTCGATCTACCCAAGGTCAATCAAAGAATCTAAAGCTTCAATAAGCTGAGTGATTTTTTCCTGATCGAGTGCGTCTGGGTGAGGCTGGGCGAAGGAACCTTGATCATTGTCGAAGTACTGACCGGATGCAGATGCAAATTCGCCGCTTATTGATGCGCGGACAAGTATTTCTGCACCAATGCTTAGGTCTTTTCCTTTGCGGCCGTATGCCTCTTTAACCATCTTGCTTCCAAGGAACGAGCCTGGGTTGATCGCAATGATTGCAGGACCATCGCTACCAATTTTGTCAGCCAAGAAACGTGTGCACATCGTGATGCCGAGTTTGCTTTGAGCGTAAGCCTCGCCGTCATTCAGTTTTCGTTTGCCTGCGAGGGCCTCAAGATCGACCGTTGACTGAGCGGCGGACGACAAGTTGATGACGCGTCCGTCAGTTGGAAGGATGGTTAGTAGTTTTTTTGTCAAAAGCCATGGAGCAATCGTGTTTACGACAAAACGTAAATCAAGTCCCGATTTTGTGATTGGGTTAGGAGCCTTGAAAACACCTGCGTTGTTAATCAACACATCCAGTGTTTCGTGTCGCGCTGTAACAGATTGGGCAAGTGATTTGACCTGCAACATGCTTGAAAGGTCCGCAACGTAGCTTTCAAACATGCCCTCCGGAAATTCAGTTTTCAATTGATGAACGACCGATTCAAGTTTTTGCGAGTTGCGTCCGTGCAAGAGTACTTGGTGGCCTTGCGAAATCAGCAGTTTGGCGGTCTCCAATCCGATTCCGTCTGTCGAACCTGTAATTAAAATTCGTTTTGACATTTTTTATCTAGGTTTGGTTGTAAACGCGGAACGATTAATTTTCGACGACGACCTTTCCCATGGCCTGTCTACTTTCGAGTCTTGCGTGTGCCTCACCAACCTGCTCAAGTTGAAAGCGGGTCTCGTCCAGCACAGGGGAAAGTCCTCCCGAATCTACGATCGAGGCAACCCTTTTAAGAATCTCTGCATGAGCTTTGCGGTGAAAATGATGCAGCATTGGGATTAGCATAAAAACGACATGAATTGACAGCCCTTTAAAGTGAGCCTGCGTTAGGTCGAGTTCGCAAAGTGAAACTGTCGTGACGATATGGCCATTGAGTGCAGCGGCTTCAAATGAGTTCAGCATGTTGGCTCCGCCCACCGAATCGTAGACGACATCAAAACCAGCCCCGCCTGTGTGTGTCGTGACGTAGTCGACGACGGCTTCTGTTTTGTAGTTGATTGGGGTGGCGCCGAGTTTTCCGATTAGTTCTAATTGTTTCTCGCCGCCGCCGGTTGAGAAAACTTTGGCACCCATTTGCTTTGCCAGTTGAAGGGCAACGTGGCCTACACCTCCTGAGCCGCCATGAACGAGAACTTTCTGTCCAGCTTTCACCCCCGCACGAATAAGGCCTTCATAAGCTGTGATTGCAACCAAGGGTAAGGCGGCTGCTTCTCGCATCGAAAGCCTACTTGGTTTGATTGCAACCAAGTTTGCGTCGGCAACGATGAATTCAGCCAGTGTTCCGGGCAACTCGCCGAGTCCTCCAGCGCAGCCATACACTTCATCGCCAACCGAATAGTTTGTGACCCCGTCGCCAACCTCTTCAACCGTCCCTGCAAAATCCATCCCAATAATTGCAGGATTATCGGGCGAAAGAGGCAGGTCTTTTCCCATTTGCCGGATCATTGTATCGACGGTGTTCACGCTTGATGCAGCGATTTTGATTAACAAATGACCTGTCTTAATTTTAGGCTTCTCAACCTCGCTCACTTCAAAAACAGATTCAGGTCCGTAAGTATTGAGCAGCATGGCTTTCATGATTGAGTTCTCCGATTAAGTTTTTATTTGATATTCTCAATTCGTCAATTTTTACTTGTTTGTGTCATTGCTCGTTAAGTAATTTCTTGGACGTTTTCAACGAGTTCATTCCAGTTTCTCTGGTTTTCTATATCACGCTGCATATCTTTTTCATCCGCGATTGTGAAACGCTTGATTGCTGGGGTTTGGCTTGTAGCTTGAAAAAGCCAATAAGCTTCCGCCTTCAACGCCTCGCCGATGGGCTTGTCGATTGATTCGTACACCATTTGCTTGCCAGCGTTGATGGAAGCAAGTGGAAAAGTTGCAATGCGTCGGGCCAGCCTTTCCACGTAGGGTCCGATTTCTTCCGGATCGAGAGCACGATTGATCGTGCCATAAGCCTCAGCTTCATCGGCATCAAAATCCCTGGCACTGAGAATGATCTCTAATGCTCGTCCAAGCCCAGCCTGACGTGCCATCCGAGAAGCCCCGCCACCGCAAGGTAAAATGCCCATTCCGACTTCCATCTGCATCAGCTTGAATTTGCCACGAGCTCCGAAACGCATGTCACAGGCTAAAGCAAATTCATGACCCCCGCCACGGGCAAAGCCTTCTAGTTTGGCAATAGTTGCTTGGGGTACCCGACTCACTCGCTCAAGAACTGACTGGAGATCAAATAGCTTTGCTTCGTCGCGTGAACATGCTTGAGTCGACATATCTTTGAGCAAATTCGTATCGTAGTGACAGACCCAAATTTCAGGGTGGGCCGACTGAAAGACGACTCACTTGACGTCCTGATCTCGCTCTAATCGCAAGCATAGTGTGTTTAAGTCGCCTAACATCTCCTGACCCTGAAGATTGACCGGCGGGAAATCTATCGTGACCCATAGAATTCCGTTGTCTTGTTGACAAGTAAACGTTTGAAAGCCTTCGTAACCGTTATAGCTATTCATTTGATTTTCGAACTTGTGTAAATGGTTTTTCGATAGTGAGGTGGCTGTATACGAGTATTTTCCGACGTCGTAATCAGTAGAAATCTAAAATTTTGCTTTGCTTATTTCGTGCACGTCAATTGCAATGAATGGAGCAAGCGTCTTGTCGCATTTCGGTTTCTGATCCTGCGATCATTGTCCGATGCAAAAGAGACTTCGGGTTGATCAAAAACCTACTCTGATGTTTAACCAATCCTGAAGTTTCTATTTGAAAACTCGTTGATTCGCAGTTTGCAAGAGGATAATATTTTTTATCGCTCAAGAAACAAGTACGCACAATTTAGGCATGTAGTTACAAAATGGTCACCAAGGGCAAATCGCGACACAAGGTTTACGACGATTACGCATGTCCTGTCGAGGCATCTCTCGAATTGATCGGCGGCAAGTGGAAAGGAATCATTCTGTTTCACCTCTTGGGCGGAAAGCTGCGATTCAGCGAGTTGAAGCGGCAGATTCCTTGCGTCACCCAGCGGATGCTAACGAAACAGCTGCGAGAACTTGAAGCCGACGGTTTGGTAAATCGAATCGTCTACGCAGAAGTTCCACCGCGGGTTGAGTACGAGTTGACCAAGGAGGGTATGTCGCTCAAGGCGATTCTGAACTCACTCAAAAAATGGGGAACAACACATGCTCTTAAACTTCTATCCCAACGAAGTTGATGTTGTTGGTTGGGCGCAACAGAGGCAGACGAATGTTTGTTTTGGTGAGTTACGTTTAGATCAAGACCGCCTGCATAATATCGACGAGAAAACTTCCTTCAAATTACTGAATCCATGACAGAGATGGAAGGAACACAATACTGTTTTCTGGTGCGAACCAGATTGTCAAGAGCGAACCAGATTGCGAATTTCGTCACGAATCTGTTCAAACTGTCTGTCGGAAATGTCGGTGGCGATCGCTGTAAAGTAATCGGAGTCGATCCCCATATGACTTTTGAGGAGCTCTGACTTCGCCGGATCATCGTCGACCATCAAATATTCCATTTCAAAGTCGCGATCCCAGAGGATGCGGTCAGCCAAGCCTTCTACCACAGTGTCCCAATCGTATGGATTTCCAGATTTGATTTCCGGTATCAATCCCTCGGCATGCAACTCCTCAATCTCTTCGATTGACATGCTCGATTGGTACGCTGCTAATGCCAGTGAACGAAAAGCAAATGGGCTGGCGAATTGTTCTTCTGCGGACAATTGTTGACAAGACTGTTCCTGATAGATTTCCAATTCGATTTGAACGAACAATTCTCGGAATATCGCGTAAACGGTGGCTTCGCTGGTCGCCGTTAATTCTGGCTCAGGTGCATCGACTCGGAGCAGTGCGTTGGAGACTTGATTCAGCATGGCCATTTGCTGCGTGGGTTGCAACTTGTCGAATAACAACACGCCACCTTCATAGGGCTCATTGAGTTCATTCGCTAATACGATACTATCAACCATTCCATCAATAACGTATCGCAGCAGTTCCCCTTCCGCGCCTGCTATTACAGTTTCGCCGGAAGAAGTTCGCCACATCAAATTCACTTGGGTTTGGAAGAGTCAAGCAATTATTATTACCGTGATTGAGAATTGATGAATTGTCAACTCACCCATAGATCATTTTGGAGCAATGATAGCTTATCCTTCACGGCCATTACGGCTTTTGATATGTGAATTGATTGTGAAGTTGGGACGAGAGTCGAGGTGCAATTGAGAAGTGAAGTACGCTTAATCCGTGCGGATTTTGCCTGGCGGCAAATTTTGCCCTCAATACCGATTGCGATACGCTATTTGGGATGTACTAACGAACACTATTGGAGAGGTCAGCGGGTGATGGGCCTAGATGACTGTGGACCAAAGCTCGGATTGGTGCATTTTACTATTTTGATATTGGTTTTTCTTGGGTCGGATTGCAAGATGCTTGGGTTGGCCGTCACCATCTTCTGGTAGTTGCCAATGATTTCGCTGGCAGCTTCTCGCAGGGTTAACTGACAGGTGTCGAAGCATTCAACCGTATTGGAAACAAGAAACTCTTGCCATACGTGAGACAAACCCCCAAACCACAAGTTGGAACCAACCGATCTCAATGCTTCTTCAGCTGCTTTGAATTCGTTGTTATTTGGTTTGGGTTCCGTCATTATGAAATACCTTATTTTTAGGTGTAAATCATTAAGTGGTCTGTAATGATACGTGGTTCTCGGTTTGATGCGTCCGAATTTCGCAATTTTTATCGCTAGCGAACTGGAAATCATCCTCAACCTAAGGAAGCTATTTTCGCGATCGAATGATTCTACTTCGCCATTTCCCTAGTGGGACTCACTTGGGGGATCACGCGACGGTGAGCCCTTTTTGCCAAGTTGAGCCGATCTCCAAAGCGTGAGGGGCCAGTGCTGGATGGTGGGTGAATGCTGTGCAGCGAGTTTGTCGCGAAGGGTTACCTTAACGAAATCTCGGGCTACGTTTGGCCAAAAAAGAAAGGCTCGCTAGAATCCACTGACGAGCCTGTTTGGGTTTGAGCCGGGTTGTGAATCCGGCGCGAGTGGAGGCGGCGGGGATCGAACCCGCGTCCCGCGACGTATCCGTTATGGCATCTACGTGTGTAGTCGATGGTTTAAGTTTCGCCCGACCTACCGGCCATCGACAGCCTGAAAATCAGACTAGACGAAAACTTGTTTAACTGCCGACGTGTTCGACATGAACGACAGCGATCTGGAATTGGTGACCAGCTTTCAAGGCTCTCCAGCGAAACCTATCAGCCGGGGCTTTCTATCTCTAGGCAGCCAATGCGAAAGAGTTATCTTCTGCAAATAAAGGTTTTGGTCAGATTTTTACGTAGCCCTCTGACCAGCTACGACACGCCACCATAGCTTCAAGCTATCCGGTCGAATCCAATTCGCCCCCTTAGAAATTATGATCCGCCAGCCGAACCGATCTAACCAACAGAATCTTGATGGATTCGCTCAATGTAAACCTCGGCACAACTTAAATTGTTCCATCGACTTACGGGTTTGATTCGCTTCTGATTGACAGAAAAATACTTGAATTAACAGAATCCAAGAAGAAATCTGTACGACTAAAAAAGACAAGCTGGTGCGAAACTGGTTCGCTACCATTCGTCATAACTGAATTTTCGGTCGAATAGATCCGAAAGTCTAGCCTTGATTTTCTAATTCCACCGCGGAAGACACATAAACCCCCGCATTTTTACCGCTGCCAGTCCAGGAATTAGCGAAATAGGGAGCGTCGCCCCAAGCGCCCCAAAGAGCCACTTTGGTTTCAACGATTGATCGAAAAACTAACAAACCTTCTGCGAGTTGATGTTTAGAAACATAGCCACTATCGATGCACTGGAATTTGTCTGACAATGCGAAACCTGCAGAACCGAATCTACTCGGCTAATTTTGGTCCGATCCGTTTCACCACAAACTTGATCCTGAAAAATTCGTCGGGCGGAACTCGACCTTGCCGTTGAGTAAGGAATTGCCGTTGAGTAAAAATTAGGGGCGATGTCGGGCTGTAGGATTGTCACGTTTGGTCTTGGGATTTCTGGCACCTAAACCTGTTGAAACGGTCATTTCCAATGGTCGGGAAACACTATGTCGGAAAATCGACCACTAGGATTCAAATGATTCTTCTGCCATAATTTGCAGTTTGCAATTCAAGTGATTTTGGACAGCGATCAAAGGGTCGCTACGATCGACACGACGAACGATATGGCCGTTCGAGTAAACTGACAAAACAAACAAGCTGGGCAGGAGTTCCTGGAGATTCAATGTACAAGATTTTGACAAGTCGAGGTTTGGGCGTTGCCCAAAAACAGAACGAACTAATGGAATTGGCTTTGACTCACAATTTCAAAGCAGTTGAAGTCGATATGGTGGATCTTGTCGGTCGGCACGACGCCCTTGGCAAGCAATTCGCTTGTCAATTCCTTCAAAGTGCCAAAATCGATTTAGGTACATTTCGGCTTCCACTCGATTTCGGCAGCCTTAACGAAACTTACGACGAGCAAATGACCAAGTTGGATACGATTCTCGACTTGGCTCAAAC
>JBCCSJ010000151.1:0-13207 GCA_039200505.1 Planctomycetota bacterium
CTCCTGAGTCCCCACCCATCAATTTCGTAGTGGCAGTAAACCGATCGGAAGATACTTGACTAATGGAACCTAACCGAACTGGAGCAGGCTTGTTTCGATGAAAAGCAGTTGGGTAGCCGAAGGCCAAACAGGAATCGCCGACGTGCACTTGATCAGAATCTGCCAAATCGATCGAAGCCCATTTTCGATCGCCCAATAACGTCAATGCGGCCGCATCGGTCATTCGGTTAGATCCTAGAACTTGGGCATTGGCAGTCGACCCGTCCGATAACCGAACCTGCACAATGCGTCCGGCTTTTGGGGCAACATGATAAGCGGTCAACACCAAACCAGATTCGTCGACAATGACACCACTACCCGAACCAAATTGGATGACCGATTTCGAAAGGAGATCAACCAGACTCTCAATCTTTTTCTCCTGCTGAATGAAGACCTGAAGTCGAGGCCCCGCGGCAAATTTTGGAACATGGATTGTTTTCGTTTGTAACGGTATTCGATTCTGCGAAGGTGCATTTCGAACATTTGCCAGTTGAGGTTGGCTGTAGACAGGATGAGGATTCGTCACCCACGTTGACGCAAAAACCAGCCATCCAAAGATGACCTTAGAACGACTCGTTTGTGAGGATCGGATCATTGTTTTCAAAGTCGCCTAATCTACTGAAAAGTCGGCCAGTCAGGCAGATTTGGACTAAGCTGGTGGTTGGTCACGGTATCAATGATCGTTTACAAGTTGAGCGGTTTGCGAGTTTTTTTGAATCTACCACAAATCGTACCCAAACGAATGCAGCTAACAACGAATGCAGACGATTGTCTAGGATTCGGAATCAGTCGTCGTGGTTTCAAAGGCCCCGAGCTTCTGAAGTATCTTTTTTTGGCCAAGGCCAAAGCTTACCAATATTGTAATTGCGACCAGGAATTCTACGAATGGTAGCCAGTTGTCTGGCCAAAAGGGTACAAACGTCCAGGAATTCCAGACCAAAAGTAGAAAAAGAGTTGCTAGAAAACAATAGCTCGATAAGTTCTCAGTGGTTCTTTCAATTCGGTTATTGAAAAAATGGGCCGTGTGCATTCCCTGATCAGTCGGTAAGCGGGTGCGAACGAAACACCCAGCAAGACGGATTAAGCTGACAATCAAAATGGTTGCCATACCGATCGCTATTGAAGCTTGCCAGCCAAGAAAGGTTCCAACCAGAGTCCAACAAGCCACCGATTCATCCACCGATTTAAATGGTGGGTTCAAATCAGATTTCGGAATAGCGGGATTGATTCGAGAATAACAAATTGAGACCCATAATCCAGTTAGGCCTCCGACCACCGTCCCAAGGATCGTTGTGATCCAAAAATCTAACTCGGCTGTCGAAGTAACTCGATAGGTAAGATTCTCAAGTTTCCACGGAACCAGCCGCATCGCTGGCCAGATCATTGGAAGGATGCATCCTATTGCCAACCCGGTCCAAAAGATTTTTCGGGGGATTGAGAAACGATCAACACGGATCAATGTAAAGGTAAAAAGGAAGCCAATCAAAACCAGCAGATAGATCCAGATTTGAATTAAATCCCAGATCGGATATTGAATCAAATAAGCGACTCCTTGAACGTACGTCGCGGGCCGATGCGGTAAGTGAATACCACCTGATAGAAGTACTTGAGCGAAACTGATTGCGAAGACTAGTCCTAGCAAGCATTCGGCTAAAAAGTAACGGATCGAAACGGCATTGCGGCAGTGCGTGCATTTTCCTTCAACTTTTAGCCATCCAAGGATTGGCAAGTTATCCCAGAACGAAAGCTTGGTATTGCAGGTTGGACAGTGACTAGATCCATTAACGCTTCTTCCTTGGGGGAGCCGCCACGCTACAACATTGAGGAAGCTGGCGAAACTGCCTCCTACAATAAACACCCAACAATAGCCGCAGATAGTGACGATCCATCTTTGAGCCGCCGCAATGGTATCGAGGTTTAATAAAAGAACGGTCGGATACGGCCCGCGTTTGCGATACTCCATCATGGCGACCGGTACCGCAATCAACAACACGAAAGCGAGGCTGCCGAGCAAGCCTAAACAGAAGCAAACTAACCAAAATTGCTTCCGCTTCATGATGGGACTTGAGAAAGGTACATTTCAAATACTGGCTCAATTATAGCAAGCTGAACAGTACCGGATATGTGACCCACGAAATCGGAACTTACATCATTCAAAATGGGTGTTCACTGGCTGCTGACACCAACGACGTCAGTGACTTCAACAATTCCTAACGCTCGACCTTCGCGATCGACGACAGGCAATTCGCTTAAGTTTCGACAGGCAAATGTTTCGATCGCCAACATCATCTTGCTTCCCGACTGGATGGTAACCGGTGACCGGGTCATCACTTCTGAAATAGAGCAATCGAACAGGTTGTCTTTTTGTTGTTCCAACAGTTTTGCCAAATCACTGTCAGTGAAAATTCCGACCAGTTTCCCGATTTGGTCGGCAATCAATACAGCGCCAGCGCGTCGATCTTTTCCGCCGAGCCGGATGTAAACCTGTCGAACGGTTTCGGTGGTTTTGGCAACGCGGCATTCTGAAATAGGTCGCATCAAATCGTCGACCGAGGAGAGCTTTTTCCCCAAGGAACCACCCGGGTGAAACTTGGCAAAATCGACGGATTGAAACTCTTTCAGTTTCGCAACCGAAAGTGCCAAGGCATCACCAAGTCCGAGCATCACCGCAGTACTTGTAGTCGGCGCAAGTCCCAATGGGCAGGCCTCGGATAGTTTCCCGTAGTCCAACACGGCATCACAATGTTTGGCTAACGTGGACTCGTTGGAACCTGTGATACCAATCAGAAGCGATCCCAATTTGGTGAACGTGGGTAGCAAGCAGACGACTTCCGAAGTTTCACCGCTGTTGGACAGAATCAAAACCACATCATCGGCACCGACTCGCCCCAAATCGCCGTGGAGCGCTTCGGAGGGATGCAGGAAATGGCTTCTTGTGCCCAATGAGGCCAGACTTGCCGAGACCTTTTGCCCGATCCAGCCAGCTTTTCCTACGCCTGTCACGATCACGCAACCTTGGCAATTGGCGATCATCTGGGCAGCATCGTAAAAGTCGATGGGAATTTGCCTCGCGACCGAGTTGATGGCATCCGCCTCTTTTTTCAGGATGTCGGACGCAAATCGTAGGATTTCAAAAGGATTTGAAATTGTGGAGGAATTTCGAATGGCTTCCTGTTTCATCACGCTGCCTCCTGCAGATCTAATTTTCGCATCCGTTGATAGTCGGGACATCTGGCCAGCAACTGTTCGTGGGTACCACAATCGACGACTTGCCCTTCTTTGACAATCATGATCCGGTCGACTAATTCCAGAGTCGACATCCGGTGTGTAATAACAACGGTTGTCCTGCCTTTGATAAATCTGGACAAAGTTTCATGGATCAGTTGTTCGCTTTCAGGATCGATCTGGCTGGTCGCTTCATCAAGAATCAGGATTTTTGGATCTTTTAAAATCGCCCGGGCCAGTGAAATTCGCTGCGATTGTCCGCCTGACAGCTTACCCCCATGCTCGCCGATCGAAGAATAATATTCATCATCAAGATCTTGAGTAATAAACTCATGAGCGTGGGCCTGTTTAGCCGCGTTGATAATGTCATCGATCGAGGCGTGCTCGGATCCGTAGCTGATATTTTCGGCCACTGTGTCGCTGAATAGCATGGTTTGCTGAGTCACGTAACCGATGTTTTGACGTAAGTTTTCCAGTGAAAAATCTCGAACGTCAATACCGCCAATTCGAATTCCACCGGAGGCCTTGTCTTGGTTGGACACATCGAAAAAGCGGGGGATCAAATTGATCAAAGTACTTTTGCCACAACCATTGTGGCCGACGATTGCTAGTGAGGATCCCGCAGGAATTTTGGCGGTCAACCCTTTTAAAATCGGTTTGTTAGGTTCATATTCGAACCAGACGTTGTCGAATTCGATGTCCAAATCACCTATCGGAATCATTTTAGGATTGGCCGGACTGGTGACTGCCGGAGTTTGATCCAAAAGCGGAAAGACTCGATCCGCAGCAACCGCACCGCTTTGAACGAGATTGTAAACATCGCCCATTTTCCGCAGCGGGTCTGCGATTCCGATCATGAATCCGAAAAACATAATCAGACTGCCGAAGCTCATCGGCGCCGCACACATCCGGATAGATCCAAAGTGAGTTGTTGAATTGAGTACCAGGTAACCACCCGCCAAAACCGACAATGTGATCATGCTGACGCCAAGAATTTCATTATTGATACGCGACAAAGCTGTGAAAACCGAAATCTTCATGGAGCGACGATAGACATCATTGGCGACTCTTTGGAATCGTTGTCGTTCGTTATCTTCACTTGTGAATGCTTTGACAACACGCAGGTAGGTAAGCGATTGATAAAGTCGATTTAGAAGGTTGGCAGACTCTTCCATCGCCCGCCGATTGGCTCTTTTTAATAGTCTGGCTAGGTGCATCATCAAGTAACCAGCCAATGGACAAACGAGCAAGGAGAACAGCAGTAGCCGCCAATTAACCCAGGCGGCCCCTGCCAGGCAAGCAAACATTTTTAATGGCTCTCGAACGGTCTTTCCGAACAACGTGATGACGGCTTGGGCGACCGACCCGGTTTCTCCTCGAATTCGACTGATCAAATCACCGGTGCCTTTTACTCCTAATTCGGACGTCTCCATTTTCAAAACATTTTGAAAAACCTGATTTTGGATATCGAGCATCGTTCGCTGACCCACACGGGCAATAGAAACCATGCTTCCCATTAGGAATATTCCTCGCAATATGGTGCCTGAAAACATCAATCCCATTAATGCAGCCAACGTCCAAAATGGGCTTTTGGGCGCGTAAGCGATCCAGGGTTTTAGTTTTTGTCTGGCCAAGGACTGCGCGTTCTGAACATCGATGTCATACTTGGCAGTGGCAATTTTGTACTGAAGGGTTTTCGCGTGCTGATTCGATTCGACCGATTCATCGTTTTCTGCAGCAAGAAGTTCAGATTCAAGTCGGCTGATTTCGTTCTGTTTCTCTTCAATCAAGACCTGTCCAAGTTCATCCTGATTTTCGACCCATTGATGAAGAGATTGGCTTTTTAAAATGACTTCGACGAATGGATAGACTGCGCCAAGATTCAAAGACCAGAATAGAGCAACGAGCACACTACACACAAAAGAGAGTGCGAGCGACCAACGATATTTGAGCGTCATCCGTAACGCCCGGCCGAGATTTTTCATGGCTGTCCTGAATTGCTTCCTTGCGAATTCCTGGTCAACTAGCAAGTGGCTAGCACCAAAGACGATTTACGATACAGTTTTAACCTGTAACCCCAAACTCGACCAAGATCACATTTTTGCGATTGGTCGACGTCACCGCCCACTCAGGGATAAATGTCGAATTAATGGGAAAAAACCTATCAAAATCCGATTTGCTGGCAGAAATAGCTCACGAACGGCGACTGCTAAAAGAGCTCATTTCTCAAGTTCCAAGAAACCTGTTCAACCGGCAAGGTATCAATTCAGCCGGCTGGTCGATCAAGGATGTGTTGACCCATTTAAATGATTGGGAATTAAGGGTCGTTCGATGGTGCGAAGTCGGAATTTCCGGAGAAGTTCCCGACATGCCAGAGAAAGGCTACAAATGGAATCAGATTAGGGAATTGAATGCTGCCATTCAGAAGAAACACGCTCGAAAGTCAATCAAAAAAGTGCTGCAAGAATTCGACGAAGTTCACGAAGAAAGCATTCGGTTGGTCAATGGATTCACTGATCAACAACTCACTACGCTCAACTACTACGAGTGGACCGGTAAAAGTTGGACCGTCAGCGATTACATTCGCAGTAACACCGCCAGCCACTACCGTTGGGCTAGAAATAAGATTCGTAAGTGGTTGAAAGCCTGTTCGGATTGATTGAACTTGCGATTTTGAGTGAAAAAAATTCTTTCAATCTTAGTGACTATTGACTCGAACGAAACTACTGCGGACTGACCGGATTCGTTTTGCAAGTCGGTTCTGTAAACAGGGGCGGCAGGTCTAACGTAAGTCGCATTCCAATCCGCTATTCATCTATTCCTCAAATGGTGAATGTTTCGAAATTTTGATCGAAGCAACCGTTTTGAAAGGCCGTTTGGGTCGACCCCAAAACTGTTCTTTCAATGCCAACAGGCCGATGTAGAAAAAGATGATCATCGGAAGTAAAAATCCGACTAGAATCCCATAAGAAATTGCGGATCCTCTGGTGATGACTAGGACGGCGACCAACAATCCTGCAACATTCGAAAAAATAATCAGTCGAAAAAGGGAAAACTTATACCATCGATTTGGAGTTTGATCGCGTGCTTCTAATTGGGAAATACTTTTTGCGGGACGAATATTTTTGGAATGACTTTGACGTTCCATGATGGCATTATGGATCACCTCACGATGCTAGGCAACGTGCCGCCACTGCAGTGGAGTGCCTCTAGTGATCGGTTCGCTGGCATGGCTGTCAAGGACTTGTTCAAGGTGCTTGGGTTCCAAGCCTTGTCCGGGCCGAATCGAACGAACATTTTCGGATGTGAATGGTTCGCCTTCTTCGATATTTCGAATTGCAAATAACGATCGACGAAATGCGAGATTATTTTTATCGCTTTGAGTCGTACCGTAATGAACTTGACCAAGCGTTTTTTCAGCTAATCGAACGGATTGGACCATCTCCTCGAATTCGTCCGGTTCAAGCGAAAACGTGCTATCCGGTCCCGGATCGTTTCGTGAGATAGTCAAGTGTTTTTCGATGATCGAAGCACCCATCGCGACCGATACAATTGGGGCTTGAATCCCGAGTGTATGGTCGGATAGTCCGACAGGTACTTGAAATCGAAACGCCAGATCGGGGATCGTTTTTAGATTCATCGCTTCGGGCGGTGATGGATAGCTGCTCGTGCATTTTAAAAGTGCAACTTCAGTGCACCCGCCGTCTCTAAGCGTTTTGACAGCTAGTTCTATCTCTTCGACGGTGGCCATGCCAGTAGAACAGATCACCGGTTTGCCCGTTTGGGCAACCCTTTGCAACAGCGGAATATCGACAATCTCAAACGAGGCAATTTTGTAGGCAGGGACGTCTAATTTTTCAAGAAAATCAACTGCGCTAAAATCAAATGGACTGGAAAAAAAGTCTAATCCCAACTGATGCGCAACTTGTTGTAGCTCTCGATGCCATTCCCGAGGAGTATAGGCGTCTTTATAAAGGTCGTACAAACTCAATCCGTCCCAAACGGTGCCCTGTTGAATTCGGAACCAAGGGCGATCGGAATCCAAAGTCAAAGTATCTGCGGTGTAAGTTTGCAGTTTGACAGCGTTTGCACCGATCCTGTGGGCGTGATGCACCAATTCGATCGCACGATCAAGTTGTTGATGGTGGTTGGCCGAAAGTTCCGCGATAATGTAAGTCGGATTGCCAGGGCCGATTAAAGACTGGTTGATTCGAAATTCTTTTTGAAGTTCCATTTCAATATTCCAATTTCAAGCAGATTTGAGCTTCTTTTTGCTCGTCAGGTGGAAACGATCACGATCCAAGACAAATTGAAGTGCCATTTTTGAATCGACAATTGCTGGTTCAATCGCTCGAAATCCTGCCGCCTTGAACGCTCGTTCACTCGGTGTGTTCCCCGGTTTTACCAAGGCGCGAACTTGCTTCACTTCGGTTTGTGAGAACAATTTTCGGCACGCCGACGCAATTAAGATCCTACCGACGCCCAGACCGCGATAACGATGATCCAAGACGATGGTGATGTTGGATCCTTGAGAATCTTCAGCCACATCAAATCGAATCTGTCCCACCGGTTGTCCAATTAGGTCCTCTGCCAACCAGATTTGGCAAGTTGGATTTTTCAATTTCGTGTCCAACCAACTCGTCATCATTTCTAACGAAATAGGTGATTCGTCAAAGGATGCTGCTCTCACTTCCGGATCATTTCGCCAGTTCAGCAGCGTAACCGCATCATCAGCATTGGCACGGCGAATCGGAAATTGAAGTCCTCGGATTCCATTCACAATCCGTTGGGATCCTAAACCGTCAATAAGTTGTTGGCCTCGGATCGACATTGAAAGTCGCTGTTGTGGGTTGGCGATCAATTGTTTGATTTGCCTTCCCAGTTTTTTTGTAAAGTCGGATTTTGTCGAAGACTGATTGGTAGGTTCAATGGATGTCATGATGCCCAGCCGATCCATCGTGCGGGCGATTGCGATTTGGTTATCGACAAACGGTACTACAATCGCTGGAACTCCGCTTCGGGCTAACTCGTAACACGTGATTCCACCTCCGGTAACGGCTAGATCGGCTCGATTCATCAAATGAGACATGCGGTCAACGTTTTGATGAAAACGGACACACATTTGGGTCCGTTTTTTGAATTCGTCGAGTGAACGGTAACCCTGGAAACTGGGCCCCAGAGCACAGTCAATAACAAGGCGCTTCAAATTCAGCTCTTCCAAAACCTCCAAAGTTTCAAGCGTCCAATTGTCAGGATCCGACCCACCGAAAGTGACCAGAATTCGACGGGCTTTGGTTGGGGTGGGGCGACGATTTTCGTTGTTTTCGACGAATTCGCTCCTCAGCAAGGCGTAATCAGGGCCGGCAAGGATGATACCTTGAGAATCGTAACCAATTTCGTGTCCATAGGCATTTTGGTTAATCACCATGTCGGCCCAAGCATGTCCGTCGTGCCGGTAATCATCTAGCACCACAAGAAAAGCCGGTTGGTTTGAAAATTGGCTTTGGTAGTGATTGTCGAAACGATAGCCGTCCAACAAAATCCAACCGGGCCGTTCTGCGTCGATGATTTTGAGAGTGTCGCGAGCGTCGGCTTCGTCGGCTTTCGAATTCTGAATTTGGAAGGTGAGAAACTGATTCCTTTTTAATCTTCGGGCCAAAGTTCCAGGTAAGTCACCGGTAACAAAGACGACTTCGCCCCCCACTTTTTGCCACTGTTGGGCAATCGCCATGCATCTCATGATATGGCCGACCCCAATCGAAGGTCCCACATCGGCACGGATTAACAGTCGGGGGGTGGCAAGATTCATCGTGATGACTCCTGCGATGCTCCGCTATTGGAGACGCCCGATTCGATCGGTGCGTTGGTTGCTTTTTGAGTGATATGTTGATTCAAAGCCAACCACTCTGGGAATCTCGGATAGGCATCGATGATCTGTTCAAACGTGAAACGATCTTGACCAAAGTGCTGGTAGATTCCTCGGACCAGTTGCAAGTCTTCGATGGTGTCGACCGTCCAACGGTAGCTAGAGAGATCGGAATCAGCAGTGATCGAGCCGATCTTGAACTGGTCGGCGTTCCGATAAGCGAATAGCGTCACGTGTTCCCGGTACTCGGCAGTTTTAGCAAGATTATCGAGACGCATCAAAGTTTTTCGAGTGAAAGCCTCGCAATCTAATCCACGGGGAAAATATCGTAGCGGGTAAAAATTGGAGGCGTAATCCATTTTCGGGTTACGTTGAATCAGTTTGATGACTTGATCGACGATCTTGGGTTCAATTAACGGGCAATCCGATGTGATGCGAACGATAATTTCGGCGTCGGACTGGTGAGCCGCTTCGACGTATCGACTGAGAACATCGTTTTCGGAACCTCGAAAACAGGTCCAACCGCGAGAGTGACAAAAGTCGACCAACTTTTGGTCAGAATCCTGATCGCTCGTCGCGATCATAATCTCATCAACCAGTTTGCACCGCTGAATACGATCGACGACCTGTTCGATCATGGTTTTGCCGCCAACGTCAAGAAGTACCTTTTTGGGCAGTCTGCGACTGGATAGACGAGCTTGAATGATGGCGACTGACTTCATGTTAGGCTGCATTTTCAAGTTGAACCCTAAGTTCTGCGATTTCAAAAATGGTATTTACGACAAATCGAATGTCGGCTTCAGTCATCTGGGGAAAAATGGGAAGCGAGAGAATATCTTGGTAAACCTTTTCGGCGACTGGGCAGCAGCCGGTTTGATCACCAAACTGAGCGATGTACCACGGATGTTGATATACAGGTTGATAATGGACGTTGACTCCGATGCCACGATCCCTCAACTGAGCAAACGCAAAGTTACGGTCGGTTCCTGCGAGTTTTCGATTCCAATTGACCACGTAAAGGTGTCGGGCATGACAAACCGAAGGGTGAGTCGTTAGCGGAGTGATTGTTTTTTGCGTTTGAAAAAGTTGATCATAATACCGTGCAATGTCATTGCGACGCTTGGTAAAACGATCCAGTTTTGAAAGCTGCGAAATCCCCAACGCACATTGCAGATCTGTGATTCGATAGTTGAATCCTAGTGACCTCATTTCGTATTGGTGCTGAGAAGATTTCTCTCGTTGGCGGAAATCAGATGTAATCCCGTGGCTTCGAAAGGACTTCATTCTGGGAATCAGGTCTTCGTGGTCGGTCACCACGGCTCCACCTTCGCCGCAGGTGATCGGTTTGACGGGGTGAAAACTGAAGCAAGTGAGGTCGGCCAGCGTTCCCACTTTTTGCTGTAGATAACTTCCTCCTAAGGAATGGCAACCATCTGCGATGAGCCAACTCTGATTAAGATCCGCCAGCTTTTTTAATTCACGATAATCACAGGGTTGCCCAGCATAATCCATCCCGACAATCGCTTTGGTTCGGGGACTGACTTTTCGAGCAACGTCGATCGGGTCGATTAGCAGCGTGTCCGGATCGACATCGGCAAATACCGGTTTGGCGCCCAAATAAACTGCGGCGTTGGCTGTTGCGACAAAAGTGATGGCTGGAACAACGACTTCGTCTCCCGGGCCGATGCCGACAGCCTGCATGGCGGTATGTAAAGCTGCGGTTCCACTGTTGACGGCGACCGCACCTTGAGCCTGAGTGTAATCGGCCAGTGCGTTTTCAAATTGCTCGACTGCGGGCCCTGTCGTTAGCCATTGCGATTGAAGCACTTCCAGAACCGAATCGATGTCATCCTGAACAATCGTCTGTTTACCATAGGGGAGCATCGACACTTCCTGTTTCACGAGGTTTACTGTTGGGATCTGACACTGAAGATTTAGGCAGTGACCGGGGAAAGTGCTTCGGTCCCCGTTTCCTGTTGAAGCATCATTTCAATTTGATCGACGGTCAACCAAACTGAGTTCGAGTTGGAAGAGTATTCAAACCCGTCGCTGCACGGGATCCCGTGATGAGTGTAGGACGGTTCGGTGCTGGCCCAACTTCGAAAGGTTGGCTGGATAATAAAGTGATCGTCGAATTCAATCGTATGGCGTGACTCATCAACAGGAATCATGCACTCGTGTAGTTTTTCACCAGGCCGGATTCCAATAATTTCTGTTTCGCAATTTGGGCCAATCGCTTGAGCAATGTCGAGGATCGTAGCACTCGGAATTTTAGGAACGAAGATTTCTCCTCCTTCCATTTTTTCAAATGCTTTCATCACCAAGTTGACTCCTTCCTGCAATGTGATGATAAATCGAGTCATTCTTGGGTCTGTAATCGGAAGCCTGCCCGTCGCGGCCATTTTCTGAAAAAAAGGAACGACTGAACCGTTGCTGGCCCAAACATTGCCGTATCGAACGACAGCAAAACGTGTTCCATCGAACCCCCCCAGAGAATTCGCTGCAACAAATAGTTTGTCACTACAAAGTTTGGTTGCTCCGTATAGATTGACTGGACCAGCCGCCTTGTCGGTCGAAAGTGCCACTACTTTTTGGACTCCGCAATCCAAAGCCGCGTTGATGACATTTTCGGCTCCCCCAATATTGGTGCGGATACATTCCTGAGGATTGTATTCGGCCATATCGACGTGTTTCATGGCCGCCGCGTGAATGACAAAATCGACTCCGCGAAACGCCCTGCGAAGTCTTTGTTCGTCTCTAACATCTCCGATGAAGTAACGAACTTGGGGGAATTTTTCAGGTGGAAAAAGTGTGCGACGCATGTCGACGTGTTTTTGTTCGTCGCGACTGAGGATAATCAGACGTTTAAGGTCTGAATTTTCCAACAGAAAGGCAGCACATTTTTTGCCAAATGATCCCGTACCGCCAGTAATTAATACCGTTTTATCTTTGAGCCAGAACATCCTTGTTCCCTCATTTCGAAATTGCTGCGACAGCCGTTTTGAGATAACGATCGACCGCCAGTCCTCTCAAAATATCCCAGTCGATGATTACCAACAATAGGAAATCAGCCCAACGTTTTGGGGTGGGTGGAAATAATGGCAGGAACTCGAAAAGTGCTTGCACTTTGGTCCGGTGTAGATTGACACGGGTTCATTGATAGGATCGGCCGGCATCTTGATGCCTACTTCCCGATCACCAAGTCGAAGCCTCTTAATGGCGAATTTGAAAATAGGTAATGCGCCCTCGGGTTTTGACGATTTCCCCTTAAGCTTTCGATGTGATCTCCTTCGTAGTCAACATGAAATCCGATTCATGCATGCTTCCCGGACCCACGGGACTACGTCTGAAATGACAGAATGGTGGGCCATCAGTCGTCAATGACAGCAAAAACTACTGGTTTTGCAAACTCGCTTCGTAGTCGCTGATGTGGGCATCTCCATCGATGTCGAACATCGCCATCACGTCATTACGAATTGCATTGGTGGCGATTGACTTGGTTTTCTCAAGTCCAACCAAGAATGGAATGGAAAATGACGCACTGGATCGGTTTGATCGATCTTTGAGTGCCTGGC
The DNA here is from genome assembly GCA_039200505.1 of Planctomycetota bacterium. Classification (GTDB taxonomy): domain Bacteria; phylum Planctomycetota; class Planctomycetia; order Pirellulales; family Pirellulaceae; genus Mariniblastus. The sequence goes on from JBCCSJ010000151.1 coordinate 12,706, forward strand.
TAACAGATTGTTCGAAAACCGCCCTGCTCTGTTCCGATTCAAAAGTGATGCGCCGCAGCGGTTCGTTTTGTCGGACCACGGTATGGTTGGAATGATTAAGGAGGCATCCGGTTTGGAACATGGCAATCAGGCAAAACGTTGTTGCGAGAATTTTGATATCGGGGGATGTCGTTGTCATTCTCAAACCTGTCTCAAAAAAATTAATGTTACCGCATTCAATAGATATCTATCGGACCGAACTGGCAGTTCAATCAACTCTCTTAAGGCTTGTCTTTTTATGCTGTCAGAAATGATGCCAAACTTGAAACTGATCAGAACAAGTCAAGTTTGGATTGTCCGTCAGAAACTCAGGTCTCGTTATGCCATCTGCGCCTGGGGCATGACGGCAACAGCCGCTTTCAAAACACCGAACACTGATCGCTATCCGGCGACCGTTCTGAGTAATTTGGTGACCTTTTGTTTCAGTCTGACGACTCCGCTGGGTCGTGGCTTAATTGCGTAA
>JBCCSJ010000152.1:0-13175 GCA_039200505.1 Planctomycetota bacterium
CTGGGTCAAAGCATTGGTATCCTGAGGATGCAGATGATTGAAGTAAAACCCATCCACTTCTTCACGAAGACTGGTCAAGTAATCTAATCGAACCATCGTGGGAGAATCTCCAAGTGTCTCTTCGAATTGCCTGATCCCCACCGATAGGCCCGCGTCGATCGCTCGGTCTACTAAAGTGTAAATCTGTTCGTCGTGGACGATAATCATCCCGTCGAAACCAAGTTCCGCCAGACGCGTTACCGCGGGGGCATCATCGGGTTCGACCATGGCCACAAGCTCGATCGCACGGCGAATTTCTGGTGGGATTTTTGCCAAGACATTCCAAGTACTGTCACCTGTTTGGCCATTTACAGGGATGCAAACCTGAAGTTTGGAATCGGCTGAAACAAAATCGAATTCGGCAGCGTGGAAAATGCATTTGGTAAGCAATGGTTCACTGAATTCACCGACTAGATTTAAAGACATTCGGATCGGAACGCCTTTCAATTCTTCGTAATCCAAAGCTTCGGCCAGAAGAGCACAATTCAGATGGGGGGAAACACCTTCGGGCCCCACTTTGACCATGTCATCGACGAGGAAAACGTCGAATCCAAACAAGTCGGCTTCCTGATTGATTGCGCTGTAGATCTTGCGTTGAGCCTGTCCAATATTGAAAGTTCGACGTTTGATATAGATATAGTCATCGCAGTGAATTACAGCTCGTGTGATGGCATGACCATTGGGTGTCAATTTCGGGTCTTTAGCGGGCCGGTCTGATTTTCGAAGTTGCAAGTCCGTTAATTTTGAGGGAGCGTCAGGAGCGATCGGAGGTTTTTCATCTTCATCTTCTTCATCTTCGGTACTGCTGGCAAGCAAATCGTCTTTTGGAAGGGGATCATCGTCTCGATTACCTCGGATCGCGGAACTTCCGCGACTACTGCCTTCCAGTGCTTCGTCTTTGGTATCTTCGCGATTGCTGTTGTCGGCGATATCCGAATCATAACCCGCCGGCGGACGGGTGTTTGCTTGTGAATCGGGCCGGTTCGTTGAGTTACTGTCGCTTGGACGAGTGCTGGAGATGTCAGTGAATGAGCTAGATTCTTGAGTGTCTGACCCACCAAACGGAGTAAAGTCGGCCAGAGAGTCGAGCCCGGAACCGCTTGATCCGTTAGTGTCCCCTGCGGAGGAATTATCATCTTCAGTTTCCACAGAAGCGCTATCTACATCCCCTGAATCGTCGATGGCACCCGTCAAATTCAAATTATCAGCCAGTCCTGAATCTTTGACTTGATTGAAGAAATACATCCCACCGACAGCCAAGATAACCAGGCCTAGCAAAACGCTTAAACCGATGACGGCCATCTTGATTGTTTCGTCTCGCGACTTTCGGCTTCGAGCGGTGGCCAGACGAGATTTTTTGGTGGTTACTCGGGCAGATGTAGTTTGAGGAACGCGACGACCTTGTGGCCGGGCACCGCTGAATCCTTCTGCAAAAGATCCGCTACCGGCAGAATAACCCGTGTCTTGGCTACCCGATGAGCGACGTCTGGGTCTTTGAGGCTGTGGTTGTCGTTGGGGCTGCGGATTCGGTTGCGGAGCGGGTTGCGGTTGACTAGGCGGAGGAGCCGAACCAGTCCCGGCATCGGTCTCACCCTCGGTGATCATCTTGTATGCATCTTGAACTTGCTGAAAGATCCAAGCTTCACCGCCGATGTCAGGGTGGTACTTGGCTGCCATCTTTCGATAAGCCTTACGAATCTCATCTTCGGACGCGTCTGGCGAGACTCGGAGTACTTTGTAAGGGTCCATTGATAAGTGTCTTATAATTAGAGAGGAAGAGGTGCCCCGTTTTATCTCGCCAACTCAGCCTATATTTTTACCGAATATTCGCCTGCCGTTTACAAATATTTCGACCAAAATGCCGTCATAAAACGGGAAAAGCTGTCATTTAGGGTGAATTTACCGTCCAATGAAAAGGACGTATCCTATTCGAATTGGTTTGCGTCTTTTTCGAAAAAAAACCTATTTTGGCTGTCATGAGTGCTTCCCCAGAAGAATTCTCCCCAGTGAAACACCTGAAAGCATGTCATTGTTGCGGTCTTATTCAAATTGTTCCCCAAGATTCCCCATCTAGCCGATACTCCTGCGTGCGATGTGGGACGACCATTTCCGCTCGCGTCAATCGACAGCTATCCGAAAGTCGAACTGCTGCTGCTGCGGTGGGAGCGTTTGCCTTATTTTGGCCAGCGATCACTCTTCCCATTTTGGAAATTGAGCAACTGGGAATCGAATCTCGATCGAGCATTTTGAGCGGAATCATCGAACTATTCCACCACGGAAGTTACTTCGTGGGCGCGATCGTCCTTTTGTTTTCGATTATTTTCCCCTTCGCCAAGATTTTGCTTTTACTTGAGTTGAGCATGTTCGAGTGGTTTCAAAAAAAACATCGCGCGCGAACGCTGAGGCTGATGGAGCATGTTGGAAAGTGGAGCATGATGGATGTCATGTTGCTCGCCTTTTTCGTAATGTTGGTCAAGTTGGGCGACTTAGTCGAGTTTCATTTTGGACCCGCTATTTTTGCATTCGTTTTATGTGTTGCTATGAGTATGGTCGCATCTCTTTGTTTTGATCCCCATGCAATCTGGGAAGAAATGGAGTAACCATGGAGGGTCAATCTAAGTCTTTATCTTCGAGTTCGACAACGGATCATCACAATTCAAATGTCGAACGTGATGAATCAGATTCGAATCGACAGCTGCAGTCTCAGTTTCCAGTTGCCGTTTTGCGAGAACAAAATTCAGGAGTGATCGAATTTTTTCGCGCTTCGTATATGTGGTTGGTTGCACTGATTTGTTTGATCACGGCATTCGGATTTGTTTTCTGGTCTCGTTCTGAACAGGGGCTAAAAATTTCCATTCAGTTTCCCAAGGGCCACGGGCTGGAGGCGGAAGATTCCGTTCGTTTTCGAGGCATCGACGTGGGTGTCGTCCATGAGGTCAAACTAAGTTCGGATATGGACGGTGTCGAGGTGATCGTTAGTCTGTTTCCAGCAGCCGAACCATTGGCCAGAGACGGATCACGATTTTGGATCGTTCGCCCCGAACTTGATTTCGGAGGCATATCCGGAATTGAAACTGCAGTGGGCCATAAATATATTGCCGTTACCCCAGGTAACCGCGAAGCTCCATTCAAAAACGAGTTTAACGGTTTGCCAAGTTCTCCGCCCGGGGCATTCGAAAATCGAGGAGTTGAAATCATCCTTCGAGGGGAAAAGAAGTATAGTATCGCGCCTGATTCACCGGTCACCTATCGGGGTGTCATGATTGGCAGGGTGTTATCTGTAGACCTCGAACCCGAAGGACGGTTTGTCGATATTCGGGCAAAGATTTTTGAGGATTTCCAAAATTTCCTGACAACCAAATCGAAATTTTGGCCAGCCAGTGGAATCGACGTTGAAATGTCGTTCACCACTGGAATGAAATTGAATACTGAATCGATCGAAACTCTGTTGCGAGGGGGCGTTTCAGTGCTGACTCCTGAAAATGGGGGCGATCAGATTCAACCAGGTCAACAATTCCCACTGGCAGGTCAAGCCGAAGAAGAATGGTTTGAATCTGCTAAACAGGTTCGGGCAACCGATGTCAAAATGAGAGGGGCGGTGCCGATGCAGACACGGTGGGTTTATGACGGCATTTTTGACCGCAGCAAAGACGCCACTTTTGTCGCCACCGTGATCCGGTCGGGTAGTGAGAATTCGTTATTGATTCCCACCGATACTCTTGTTGTGCCGCCCAAGACCGTTGACAACTCTTTTCAGATCGGGATTTTGGATGACCAAGCCAGCTTTATCAATCCGTCCGAATCGACACCCGAAGGCAAACTACAAACGATCCAACTCGAATCGAAAATCTTGCGATCCTCACAAGCTTTTCAACGAAGAGATTTTCGAAAGATGTCTCAACCTGAACGTTGCCTTGCCGTGCGTTCGGCCACGAGTGAAAACGAGGGATCGAGCCTCGAGTTTTTTCATTATCCTATCCAGGCAGACGAAATCGATAACGAAAATCGACTCACCCATTTCAATGGTGACCGGTCCGTTTGGCATGGTGCACCAGTTCTTGCAACCAGCGATGGAAGATTGATCGGCATTCTAATGGTCAGCGATCAGGACGCACGGATCGAGCCAATTCCAGATTCCGTCTTTTGACGCTACGTCTTGAATCCGTTAGCCACCTGAGAATTTATTGATTGCTGCGCATACCTTAGCAGACAACGGTTTGATTAGGTGGTTATTTCAGTCCCGATTCCTTTTCCGCCGAACCGCCGATCTTGCTTTCGTTTTTCAATTCGCGGTGGATCCAGTCGATCGTGACTTGTCCATCAGGCATTCGGCAAATCAAAGTCGGCTGCAAGTATCTGACGACAGTAGAACGATTATTAGCATCTCTCGTTTTGAAGCGATCTCCTTTTTGAAGAATCGGTTTGGTTTCCGTCATGGATCCAAACTCGTAAGTTCCTGCTGCCTGACAAGGGAACCAATGGCCATTGCCTTGTTCATCTTCGAGGTAGAATTCAGGGTAGGTATGTCCAGGAATCCAAACTGCTCGAGCCGGAATTCCCTGGGCACGGCAGATGGCGATAAACAATGATGAAAGTTCTTCGCAGTCGCCCTGACCTTGGTCCAAGGCGTCAAGACAGCTACGGATGACGCGATCAAATTTGTAGGCGACATTTTTTCGAACCCACCGATAATTCGCTTCCGCCTGATCCCAACCGTTGAGAGTTTTATCATTCAGATCGTCTGCAATTTCCCGAATCCGTTTATGTTTGCTTTCGATAAAGGGGCTTGGTTTCAAAAAAGACGAAACTTTGGAATTGGGTCGTTCGGGAATCTGAAACAAAGTGGTATCTTTTGGCCGGACGATCATCTTTTTTCGAATTTGATAAACCATCGAGCCCGACTCGGGGACGCCGCCACTCATTCGATGGATCGAGAAGGAGAACTGCTTGGTTTCACGAGTCGGATTTTTGGTTCGATACTTACTTACATTCGCGGTTCGATTCTCTTTTAGCAGTTTGACTTCTTGTTCTGGCCAGTTCATCGGAATGGGGACGGTGACCAAAATGCCGCCTGAATTCCCTGTTGAATTCACAGTCAATCCAAACTCCCATTCCGTTTCGATCGGTTCCGAAAATCGGATGCCATGATTCGATTCCAACGGATGTTCTGCAGGGGATCGGGATTTTGAACTTGATTTTGATTTCGGCTTAACGGTCAATTGAGCTGACGCAGGTGACAACGTGCAGCCCAATATCACCGTTGTTAAACAAAATAAAACACGTAAAAGATTGGGGGCGAAAATTGACATCGGGATGTCCAATCTATTCGTTGGCAGGAAGAAGCTGTCGGAAAAATACATAGCGGGGACGCTGGTTGCCGGACTTGATTTGTCCCTGAAAAACTTCGCCTACGTATTTTTGCGTTTTCTCTTTTTCCGGGATTCGATAATTGTCTCCCTTCTGAAGCACAATTCTTGGTTCGGAGTAGGAACCGAACTCTCTAACCCCACCGACGTTGCAGGGGAACCAGTGCCCGTTCCCTTCCGGATCGTTGAGCATAAATTCCGCGTAAATGGTGCCCTGAACCCATACCATTCTGGCAGGGATTTTATGAGCCCGACACATGCCGACGAATAAACTGACCTTGTCTTCGTTGCAACCTTTACGATTCTTGAAAGTCTGATCCAGTGGGCCCGGCTTGGAATTGAAATCGTCAATGTTGTCGCGAACCCAGTCGTACAGGGATTCGACTTCTTCCCACAGATTAGACTTATCGCGAGTAATTTCTTTGACCTGTTTTCTCAATTTACTGTCCTGGAAATTAATTCCGGGACTAACTTTCATGTGGTCTCTCGCTTCACGATTACGACTTTTGGGGCGAGTGTAGACCGAGACGTCTACCGGTGGATCGATCTGACTTGTAGATATCAGAAACGTCCTGGTAATCATTAACTCTTCATTGGGAGCCAATCGAGGGAAGCGAACAACCCATTGATGGAGTCCGCTGTTCTTTTTGATGCGAGATTCGTCGACAATTGCATGGGCTGGGATTTCTTCTTCGACAACGCTGACAGATTGCTCACCCCAGTCGCGGGGAATTGGAAATGCGAAGATGGCGTTTCTGACTTCTGCGCTACCGTTCTTGACTTTGACCCCAATTTTCCAGCGATTTTTAACCGGATTGGAATAGGAAACACCCGCCGGTTTGGCGTACCGTTTGTCATCAACATTGGAAAGATTCTGCAGATCAGTTTTCGTTTCCGCAGCGGAAGCTGTTTCTTCCGTTTCGATTTTCTTTTTTTGGGGAGCCCTGCTTTTTACCGTAAGACCTTGCCCGTGAAGCTGACTTGATGCTCCAAGGCTAGGTAGGCTAAAAGCGATCAGGGCAATTAACACCCGCGAGGCTGCAGTTGAGATTGTCAAAGCAACTCTCCATCTGTTCAGACACCAGTGACAGTATTATTTTTACGTCATAGTCTGATTCGGCAAATAAAATGCGGCAAGCTAATTGCTTGCCGCTTTTATGTTTCGGAGGGTTTTGATCGAAATTCAGGATTAACTTCGTTGGACCCTTTGTACAGATACCGGAAAGGTGTGGTACTCGATTAAAAATCGGGAGGCGTCGGTCGTGTGTCGGAACCGCTGATTGGACCCGTTTCGATAGCAGGACCTGTGATTTGTGGACTGGTCAAAACCGGTTGTCCATAGTTCACGATCCCGCCATCAACCGTTTGTCCACAGGTGTCGCACAGAGGAGCCACGTTAGGAACGGTCGAGTATCCAGCCGGGGCGTTGCAGGTGTCGCACGCATCCCCTTGAGTAAATAGGGACCGAAAGGCGTTACGAATCGGTTGATTTTGAAACAACCTTCCATTGGGGGAACAACTGGTTGTCGCGCATCCGGTTGTAACAATGATCACACCCAGGCAAAGGGTGGCACAAAGTAAATTTTTCATTTTCGTGTTTCTCACGTTCTTGGTTTTAAGTACCAACCCGTGTTGGTGCAGAAGAGTACCCCATCATTAATGATGTGCAAGTTCAACGCGTGTAAATTTTTCAACTTGAGCCAGTTGAAGGTTGTCATGGGGCATCATAAAGATCACATCGAGCACAGTTTCACAGCAATCTCCTAATCTGCGGATTGTACGGATTGCATGAATCAAATCTGAGTCCGAGCCTCATCAAGTTGTAACTCATTTGATGACCGATATTTGGCGATGATGGATCATAAGAAATGCGGAGCAACCGGCTTCACAAGAGGACTACCTTGATTGCAATCTTGACTTTACTGATCACTCTATCGGGCTTGGTAATCTGCGCAAAAGGCCAGGATGAAGGAATTAACAATGGTCAATTAATTGTTACTCAAACCAAAAATGGAGTGGAACTGGTTTGTGTGCAACCTCAAGACCGAATCTGGCTGATCTCAGCTCGGAAGGTCACGCCATGTGCAGGCGAGTTATCTGAATTGGACATCCTCTCTTTAAAAGGGACCACCTGGGAATGTCGGTCTTTGGAGGATCTTAAGGCGGAACATGTAAGCGATCCGCATCGCGAATCTCTAGTTTTTGTACACGGAAATCGTTACAACCTTGAATGGTGTAAATCGAGGGGACTTCAGTTTTACAGCCGTGTTTTTGCCAACTGCCCCGACCGACCACCGGTCCGTTTAATTTTGTTTTCGTGGAAATCAGAAACCGAGAAAAAGATTCGTCCCATTCAGGACTACCGCATTAAATCTAGACGGTCACTGGAGCTTTCGTGTATTTTTGCCAAAGTGATGGATTACTTAGACGAACGAAAATTACTAATTTGCGGCTACAGTTTGGGTGCCCAAATTGTCATTAAAGGGATCAGTGAGCAGTCGCCAGCCAGTCGGCCGGTACACAACAATCTGATCACTCTTATCGCACCAGCTTTCGATCCGTATTATTGGAGCACCCAACTCGAATCATTCAATCGTAGCGGACTTGCAGGTCCCACCAAAGTGTTTGTCAATCAAAACGATAAAGTGATCTGTGCTTCGGAGTTGTTCGCAAAAAAGGTCGGAAGAGATTGCCTTTCTACTTCCGAAAAAATTGCAACCGGTTTAATGGATCAAAAGTTGATTCATGTTTTTGACGTGACTGCGGAAGCCCCAGGAAAACATGACTTGAATAGCTATCTTGAGTCAGACACCATTCGATGCGAGTTGCGAGAATCGCTTTCCAAACTATCGGCTGACCACCCGCTAGATGTGTTGCCAATCCAGAATGCCACAGCAGAGGGGCAAGTTGAAGACGACGTCAAAAAGGTTGCCGCTGACATCCTTCACACGGAAAACAAAGCTGGGTTGGCAGATAAGCAAGTTGCCAAACCGGGAAACACAAATTTGAAATAGATCGCGTTAGATGAAATCGCGTGGTCCGATCCAAGGCATGGAGGTGTTCGGGATATCAGGCAATTTGTTGTAAAAAGCCGTAACTTCTAGATGACTAGTAACGCTTCTTCCATCTCATCGGCCAAGCGTGGCCAAGTTAACATGATTCAATTCTCGGTTTCGCGTTGGCTTTCGATTAACTCTTTAAGCTGCTGTAAACTTAAATCGTACTGATTTTTCATTTGAATTGAAAAAAACGAGCCGAAGTATCCGTAAAAGGGACCGCCCGGCAGTAATCCTTCGCTTTGCCACGTCAGCTTGGTGATCGTGCCCGTTTGATTGAGACGCCAACGGCTAGTCATTTTTGGAAAATTGGCGTAAAGCATCTCGTATTCTATCAGGTCGTTGGGCTGACTTTTGGTAATCCAAAGCTTTCCCCTACCTCGGATGTCCGACCAAGTTTGTCCAGCCCCTACGCCGGCAGGTTGGTCGTTGTAACTGATTTGGAGACTGTCGATCTCTTTCGGGTTCCATTGCTTTGACCAGGTGCTCCACTGCTTGAGTGTATTAAGCTTTGGGAAAATGATTTCGGGCGGTCCGACAATGTCAATCTCCGTTTCGAAATCGTATCCGCGAGGGAGCAGAGACCCAATCAGCCAGAAAAAACCGATGATGGACCCCACCAGCAAGGCGAGTCGAAAATAGTATTTAGCCATTATTCGGAATCGATTCCACTCAGGGGTTTGATGGACAACTTCCTGAATTCAACTGGATCACTATGTCCGGCTAAACCAAAATGCCCGGATTTTCGATCTTTACCAGTGTTGGGTCGATTTTTCATAAACTGAGTCACATCAGAAAGATCCGTGTCGAGTATGACTGTACCGTTGAGTTCGACTTTGATCGTAGATCCTTTGACCGTGACTTCCTGAAAATTCCATTGGCCCACTTCTCGAAGATAACCGCGATGGGCGGCGACCATTCCGTAGGCGGAACCGTGATACTGCCGGTCATCCAATTCGGCATATTTGGAATGCTCACTATCAAGCACCTGCAATTCGCACATGCCTACGTAGGCGGTGTCTCCCTTTCCAGGATATCGGATGGCCAAACCATTATTCCCTGCCGGGGGCAATCGAAACTCAAGCCGAGCGACGAAATCAGAATACTCTTTTTCGGTATAAATCGTGCCGCCTCGATTGCGTCGACAACGTACCATGGCGTCTTCGATTTCATAATTTTCGACAGGACCTTTCCAGCCTTCGAAATTGGTCCCATTGAAAATCGATTCGAAACCATCGGAATCATGGCTGGCAAGGATCGAATTGGCTTCTTCGGGTGCTAACTCTCGAACGTAGATATTTCGCCAACGAATTTCACCGCCGTGAGTTTGGAGCTGGATAGGACCACGATTGACCAACGGTAGCCCCGTTTGGCGACCCCAATGACGATTTTCCATGACCGCATGGTCGACCACCATTTTTCCATTGAGCCAAACCGAAGTTCTCGAACCCACTTGTAAAATTCGAAATTGATTCCATTCTCCGAACGGTTTGTCAGCTTTGACCAGAGGATCTTTTCCCGGTGATCCTGCGCTATTATTCCATAGCCCGCCGGATCCTTTGTCGGCACCGATACCAAATTTATTTTGGTCGGTATAGTCCCAAATTTGAACTTGCGGTGTCGCTTTAAGATAGATCCCAGAATCTGCTCCAGGAACAGTTTTGTATTCGATCAACAATTCAAAATCGCGAAAATGTCGATCGGTGGTTAGGTAGGGCCCTTGGCCGTCATTCACGATTTCACCATTTTCGACTCGCCAATGTTCCGATGTTGATTTTCGGGCCTGATCGATGGCTGCCTTTTGCTGCTCGGCGGACTGGTCACTGAACGAGCGAGGAGACTGAGTCTTGATCGCGTACCAACCGGCAAGATCTTTTCCATTGAACAGTGGATCAAAGCCATTAGGAGCCTGACCATAGCCCAGACTGATTTGCAACGCCGTCACTAAAAAGATGAATCCGAAACCGATTCGTTTCATATTGCCACCTAATTTTCCCGTTGAAATACAAAATCCAAATTTGATTTTTTTGAAACTTTCAGACTAGAATTTGGCTCTCACCGAATTTTGATCCTTCGCAACATCTTGAATATGCGAATTGGATAAAGCCAAATCCCACGATTAAGGACACCGTCAGTTTACTCGGGTCACTGAAACCACACCAGCAATGATTGACCATGTATGATTTGCCAATTTCCGATGTGAGTCGGGAATATCATTTTTTGGCTGGCGATTTACTCGATCAAGCCATGAAAAAAATTTGCCACTGCCTTGACCAACTTAATGACAGGCAAGTTTGGTGGCGGCCTGCTCCAAACATGAATAGTATCGGTAATCTCCTACTGCATTTGAGCGGCAACTTGAATCAATGGGGGGTGGTACCTTTTACTCTTGAAAACGACCGGCGTGATCGGGAGGTGGAATTTTCGAGCGACATTTTTATTCCTAAAGATGAACTTCTTGAGCAGATGCAGAATGTCGTTGAACGGGCCAAAGACCAATGGCAGCATCTGGAGGAATCGCAACTGCTGCGAAGACTTGAAATTCAAGGATTTGACGTCAGCCATATGCACGCCATTTTACACGCATCGAGTCACTTCGTGGGTCATACTCATCAAGTCATCCTGTTGACTCGATTGCAGCTCGGCACCCAATATCAATTCCATTGGTCGCCGGGCGAACCTCGTGGCGAAGTCCCGATTTGAAAAGAATTTTTCTGACAGAATAAAAGGGAAGAGATTGTTGGCTCTCGTCAGGATTTCTCGGTTTCCGGGTTTGTAGCATCCCGTTGGAAAGAGTTTCTGATGTAAGCCTAAGTAGTTCTTTCATCGAAATGCTGGCTGGAATCAGTTCGCTGGTAGTTCGCGACATGACTGGCGAAGCCTATCCAAGAAAGTGTTTGGTTGCACTGCCGTTGACCGAGTCGACGGAATATCAGCGGCAGATTCTTGACGAAGTCCAAAAGGTCAACTCTGAGATTCGATCGGTCTGATTGGTGATTCCGAAAAGGATGCTGTCAGAACTAAGCCGAGGAATTTGGGTTGGATTCGCCAACCTGACATAGCAGGCCGAGTAATTTTGAAGACGATCTGGTTGGCTCGCTGTCGTTCATTCTGGCTTAGCGAGCCTTTCAGTACCATTAAATCGCTCTGAGATGGTAATCATTCCCATCAATTACTTCTGAAACCGGTTTCTTGCCCTAGAATTCTCTTTGGGGAAGGCTTTCATTGGGATAAACTTGGAAAGTCCAATGGACGTCCACTGGAAATAATTAAAGTGAGTTTGGCTTCCCGCAATGGACGTTTCTGCATTATAGGGACCAAGAATCTTTTTTTTGATCCGTGTTCGTTCCGGTTGAAAGCTTTGTCCTTCCCATGCCCATCCAAGGTGTTCTTATGAAGAAAAACAAAACTTCTGGTTTCACACTCGTGGAATTACTCGTCGTTATTGCCATTATCGGAATTCTGATTGGCATGTTGTTGCCCGCTGTTCAACAAGTCCGCGAGGCAGCTCGCCGAACCGACTGCATGAATAAAATGCGGCAGATGACCCTCGCCGGTCACAACTTTGAAAGCACTTATGAACACCTTCCGACCACAGGAGATTGTTCTTGGGCCTACGATGACGGACGAAATTTTGTCCGTTCTGAAGACGGCCACGAAGTTTGGGGGTGGCATTACCAAATTTTACCTTACATGGAATTGAACATTGTTCAGGATGAACGAAAAGAGTTTGCCAGTCAGTGGTGGATCGATCCACGTCACGAGGGGCCAACGCCAATGTCCCTGATTGAGATCCCCACCTTCAATTGTCCCTCTAGAGGTGTTCGCACTGGGACCGCAGCCAACGATTTCAATGGATTCGGCCAACCCAAAACTTGGCAGCTTTCTGATTACGCTGGTTGCATGGGTCCGAGAACTCCAGACAATCTGCGTGACGTCGATGGGGATGGAAGCATCAACGAGTGGGGGGCTGATTGGGAGTTTGAATTCCGTCACACATCGGCTCCACGAGCCGCCGAGGTCGTCAATGTTTGGCGGGGTGCGATCGTAAAAGGAGGACACGCACAACGACAGGGATGGTGGTCGCCAAATTTGGTGCGGGTTCACCCGATGGGGAAGATGTCTGTCGCAGGACTCGAGGATGGTTCTTCGAATACGCTTTTCATTGCTGAAAAAGCAGTTCATACGCAAGCCTATAACTTCACTGCACCCAATGGCTGGCAACGCTGGTGGTCATGGGGTGGCTTTTATCATCCAGCTGATTGGGTGAACATGCGAACCGTTCATGCTTACGCGGATGCCCGCTACCGACCACGATCTGATTCGGAAAGCCGAGATCCGAGCAATCCCAGCCACAATCATGGCGACTTCACCAATTGGCGAAATCAGGAATTCAGTTTTGGTTCGGCTCATCCGGGAGTCTTTTTGGCCTGTGCGTCGGATGGCTCAGCTCACTCCATTTCTTTCAACATCAATTTGGGAACATTTGGAAATCTACTGGATCGTGAAGATGGTGTAGCAACCAGTTTTGACAGTAGTAAATATTGATCCTTTGAATCCAAGGTGCCACGGCATCTGAGTTCCTTTTCAGCTTTCAAAAAAATCGCGGGGCCAAGGTTGGGGTTGGCCCCTTTTTTAGGAGACACGATGTGAAATTATGGTTCAGTTCGACTCTTTTGTGTTTGTTGATGCTTGTCGGTTGCGGAGGATACAG
>JBCCSJ010000153.1:0-13162 GCA_039200505.1 Planctomycetota bacterium
ATCAAGTCCATGGGTGTAGTGCGTTGACTTGCCTGACGGCTCAAAACACCACAGGCGTCTTTCGAGTCGATCCCATCCAACCCGAGGCGGTGGTTGCCCAACTACGTGCAGTTTATACCGATTTGCCACCAACATCTGCCAAAACAGGAATGCTGTTCCACCAACCTGTGATCGAAGTCGTTAGCGATTTTTTTTCAAGTCACAAGATCGGGAACTTGGTCGTCGATCCTGTCATGATGTCCCGCAGCGGTGATTCGCTTTTGGATAAAGATTCCCAGATTGCAATTGAGCAACAAATGATTCCGCTGGCTACGATTTTGACTCCGAATCGTTTTGAGGCAGCTCACCTTGCCAAGCGAAAACTTGACTCACTGAACGACATGAAAGATGCCGCCAAGGCACTTTTTCAACTTGGACCCGCAGCCGTTTTGGTAAAGGGCGGCGCGATGCCGGATAAATGCCGGGGAACGGATGTTTATTTTGACGGATCCCAAGTCGAAATCTTATCCACAGAATCGATCTCAACCCGAAACACAAACGGAACCGGATGCACATTGTCGGCGGCAATTGCAGCCAATCTGGCCAAGGGATTGGACCTTTTTGATGCGTGCACCGCAGCGAAAAAATACGTTACCGACGCCCTGCAGAATGCCCTTCAAGTGGGCCAGGGCAACGGTCCCGTTTGTCATTTTTTTCCAATCAAAGATATAAAGTGACGAAGAGTCTGAATTCCATAATCACGGCTACTCTAGTTCAAATGTCCACCAGTGTCATTGAGTCCAAGATCCCATCTTCAATGCAATTCGGAGAAACGCGATTTTGTCAGTCGAAGGTGACCAAATTTTTCCTTTCAAATATCCGTAGCCTGACTCAAGTGCTTCGATGCTGGCAGAAACACGATCTGTTTTGAGGCGGTAAAAAGCGGGATTTTTTAAAAAACCAAGTCTGAAAAAAGTCAGTTGGCACAGTGGTTGCGTATTTGGATCGTCACCAAGTCAATCAAAAATGACAAATCGTCAGAGAGTTTTTTTCTGGAGAAAAATGATGCAATGTAACCCTAAATCAAACCGTATTCAGCACCCATTTTCTGATTTACAAGTTGGCGTCGATAGTTTGTTCGACCACTTGTTTAATGGACAAGGGGCACGATCATCTACTGGGTGGACTCCACGAGTCAGCATTGCCGAAAGCGATGTAGAGTATCAACTCGTTATGGAGCTTCCCGGTCTCAATCCCGAAGACGTGTCGGTTGAAGTGAAAGATGGACTGTTGGAGATTTCCGGCTCGAAAAAGCAAGAAGAACTAGCCGATGGATTTCGAATCTTACGAGACGAAAGAACCGGCGGTGAGTTCGAGCGAAAGTTCGAGTTTTCGACCCAGGTCGATTTCGAAAAAGTGGAAGCCACTTTCAACCACGGCTTGCTAACGCTAAGCCTGCCGAAATCGGAGAAGGTGCTCCCACGTAAAATCGAAATCTCAGTTGGAGAGTGATCAGCAACCAAATTGGTAGCTTGATTCGGTACAAGAATTTTGTGTGCCCGTCTTAATGACGGGCTTTTTTTATTGGCCAAATCCGCCGCCACCGAACTGGTTTCCACCACCGTTGCCTCCAAATGGAGAACCGCCACGAGTGCTAGACGAAGCTGGATTCCTTTGAGGCAAACTGCTCGGGTTGAATCGAGGAGAACTTTGGCCTCCCAACCCGCTGCCGCCAAATTCCATGCCTGCCGCCGGTCGGTTGCCGGGCAATCCTTGGTTGGGGCTCGCGGTATTTGGGCGTTCGAATCCGGGACGCGAATTCGATACGCCATTGTTGAGGACTGAAGTGTCCGGCCGCGACGACCGACTATCTGGCATCATATTGTTGGAAGCGGTTCTAACTGGGGATGCGAGTCGGTCAACCATTCGAGATTTAGGTTCTCCAATAAGCATAGCGACGATGGAATCTGGCGACTGCCGAGTGTTGGTCACATTGAGCGCGTATTCGGCAATGGAGTGGTTGTAGTTGACCACCGACAGGATGAGGTCATTTTCGCAGTTCCGCCATAGTCGCCCTGCTTCGATTAGCACCGCTGTTGAAAGCGTACCACCTCGGTTCCCAGACATGACTTGGTCGGCAGCGGCTTTGGATAGTTGAACAGCATCTGCCTGATCAGCGATCAATTCAAGGGTGCTGGGCAGTATCTGATCGATCCCACGCAAACTTTCTGGTAGACGACGAACCGATTGAAAATAGGTATAGTTGGTTCGATACCGTTTGATAAGTGGTTGATCAGAAGGAAGGGGCAACATTTCGTTATTGTTTGTTTGAAAACGCATCAGTTTGGCTTGCGACTTTCCTAATTCGATCTCATTGGCTGTGACCTGATTGGCAGCGTGTAGCTTGGCCGCCGATAGCAATTGGGTTTCCGCTTGAGTTCGAGCGGTTGCCGACTCTAACCATTGAGCGTAATTCCTTGCAGCCAACAAAGATGCCCAGTCGTAATAGGCATCCCAGTAATCGTGAACCAGGGTTTGGCGTTGGTTGATGGAAGGTTGCTGCTTCATCAGGTCTACCAGTTTGACAGGGACTCCAGGCAGGGGGCCGCGATAGTTTTCTACCGAATACCGATCTATCAAGTCGTTTGCCAATCGAGTCGTTCGTTTTTTAGGTGGTGTTGGTTGGACATAGCTAACCGGTTCCACCGTCCCAGAACCCTGCACAACCGACAAAGGGATTCTGGAAGTTTTGTCAGGCAGACGACTTGTACTGCGATAGGGTGAGTCACTGGTTGATGGAGCAAGTTGATTGCGAACGGCTGGCATCGTAGCCATTGAATTAGATCTTTCCATGCCATAGCTATTCGCGGAATTAGATCTTTCCATTCGTGGAGAATTCCCAATTTGAGTTGCACCTGTTAAAGGTGCCAAATTCGGAGACGGTGGTCTGGTCGCACCATTGAGTTCTTGTTCAGACGTAGCATTTCCCATCGGACTGTAATCAGGTCGCGTTCCGCTACCGCGAAGATTATTGGCATAGATCGAAGGGTCCGATGACTGGCTGGGGTTGGACGGTAATAAAGGGTTTCGAGTGTTCGGCGATGGATTTCGCAAACCGCTTGGGGACGAATCTCCAAAACGAATCGTGGGCGGTGGAGTAAGGTCTTGCCGCGTGAATGTTGCGGGGATCGTCGGTTTATCAGACTCGCCTTTATCCTCGGTGGGACGAATCAGGGCTTTTTCAGAAGAGTCCGAACCGGCGAGCAGTGAGCTTTTCCGAAAGATAGACTTTGAAAATTCCGGTTTGGCTTCTTGTCCGTCGAGCGGCAAAACAAGCCAGGATCCAGCCACCCATCCTGACAACAAGAAAACCGGAATATATTGCGAGAAGAGTCGTAGTCTTAAAATCAGCTTGGGCATCCTTGCACCTTGGATTTAAGCGGGTTTACTTTTTCATAACTTGTCCCCTTTCCCAATCGGCGTCAATGTCGATTTGAGGAACACCAAAAAGCTCAGCGACTCGTCGATATAAGTTTTTCGATGGCTTGGATGGATGATAGCGGCTTAGTTTTGAGGATGATGGATAAAATGACATCCTAAATTGCCTTATTTGAAGCGATTCCCGATTCCGCCCGTGATTGACGTCAGTTTGATCACAACTGCGGTAGGATCGACACGCTTCCGCGATGAGAATCTGTTGGGCTACGCTGGCTTCAGACCGGAAGATCCAGGCGATTTGATTGGCGCGAAAAATGCTCCAAAATGGGGGTGGGCAAGAAATTGGAAATTCCAGAGCGTGCCGTCGGAGTTTATTACCGAAAAGCCGTTTGGCAATAATGGTGTGATAAAAAACCGCTTTTCGTTTTTCGATAGTTCATTTCATATCCGTCGCGGTCAACATCCAAATGACTCGACCTGGAATTCAACGCTGAGAAACCACTGGCTAAATTCAAATTGGCTGTAAAACTGGGAGCGTGTCATGACAACTTTTAAAAACTGGTTTTTTGTTCAAGCTTTTTTATGGTGTTGCTGTTTCGCCCTATCTTCCCAAGCTCAAATCCTGAATCCGCCCGGTGAGTTGAATGCCGCCGTCAAAGAGACCAGCCTAAAATTGTTAACCGACTTTTGGAATCGTGACATTCCGAATCAACAAAAGTCCAAGTCTTTGTTCGCGGAAACTGAATTTAAAGACCCGACGCTGATGTTGGTGTTTTTGTTGAATCGAATTCACCACAACAAGGCAGCCGAGGCACTCGACATCGCGGAAGAACTGACGCTTCAATACCCCAAAGCGGTCGACGGTTGGGTCGTGAAAATTTGGTTGCAGGCTCTCATGGATCGTTACGACTTGGCACCCGTCAGTATCCGCACTTTAAAAATTGAAATCGATTCCGCAAACCTGAACGACCAGCAACTTAAACAGATTTATCGTCGGCTGGGTCGATTGATCGGATACTTTCAGGGACCTGTTCGATCCAAGGTCAATCAACAATTACTGGAAGATACGACGCAGTGGGTCATCAGGGGAATTCCTAACGAAATATTGGCTATTTTTGAAAAAAATCGCAATGAGGTTTTGCAGCAACATGCAGAATTACTTGACGATCAAAAAGAACGGACGGACAAGGAGCTTCAAAAAGTCCAGGCTCAAAACGAGCAAGAAACCATCAACATCAACAACGAGAATCAGCAATTGTCGAACATGGAAAGTCAGTTGATTCCTGAACGTCAACGAATTTCGACTGAATCGAGCGCCGAAATCAGTCGCCTTGAACAAGAGGGACAATCGATCGAATTGCAGCTAAATCAGATTGCCAGCGACATTCTGTTTAGTCAACAAAACCTTAGCCAGCTTTATATTGATTGGAATTATCTTCAAACCATTCCTGCAAGCCAGCGAGGTGGTATCTTTTTTTTAAATCAACAAATCAGGAACGCCGAATTGAATCTTGCCGGTTTGCGAAGTTCCAGTTTTGGCCTTTCCAATCAACTAGTAACGATTTCCAACCAGATTGCTCGAACCCGGCAATCAGCCCAAAACCAAATTCGTGAATTGGACCGGCAATTGAAAAAATTATCCGCCACTCGCCGCCGAAATTTGAACAAACTAAACCGATTTGCAGCGGGACCTGAAATTGCGGACGGTAAACGAGCCGCGATGGTCAACAGAGAAATTTCATTACGCACTTATGACGATCTATCAGAAGAGCTGTATCGTCAGGATCTGCTGCGTTATCTCCGTTAGTACTCGCAAAACATTTATTTACCGGCTGCTTAGTGAATAACCCACAAAAAATCGAATTTTCGGCGACGCTAGCCGGTAACTTAATTCAAGGCGAGTCCTTAGTCCAATTTTTGTTCATGCGTTAAAGCCGAAAGCTCATCGATCCAGCCAACCATTCGTTCTACCGGAAGGCCCACCACGTTAGATGCCAATCCTGATTCGATATGCACCCAATCGAGGCCATCCTGGTAACCGAAAGCTCCCGCTTTTCCGACCCACAAATTTGACTTGAGTATTTTGTCCAACATGGATTTCGAAAGAGGATCCATCCGAAGTAATGTTGCTTCAAGTTTTGCGAGGTGTGGGCCATTAGGATGAAGCTTGAGGCAAACCCCGGTAAGAACTCGGTGCACTTTTCCGCTCACAAATTTGAGCATCCTTTCAGCATCGTCGCGATCCTTTGGCTTTCCCAGAATTTGACCTTCGCATTCGGCTACCGTGTCGGCCGCTACCAGAATCGCTCGATCCAGTGTGGTGATCTCTTGAGCAACCGCGTAAGCTTTCAAAGTCGCGGCTTCGACAACAAACTGCTCAGGCGTTTTCGCTTTTGCCTGCTTTTCGACGGAGTCTTCAGGTGCGTGGATGGTAAACTGAAATCCTGACTGTTCCAACAACATTTTTCGCCGCGGAGACTGGCTGGCAAGGATCAAGGGAATATCAGATTGGTTCATAAACTTGATTTTACAAATGGGGTCCGCGATTTAACAAAATTCGCGATGCTTTGGCCTGTAGATTTCCCCGATTATTGAATGCGAATGTCAGACCTGAAAGTGCTTTTTGAAGATAACCACCTCTTGGTGGTCAACAAGCCGGCCTTGCTACCGACGATGGGTGTGGCAGACGGGGATGAAAGCTTGCACTCGCTAGCGTGTGCCTATTTGAAAGACAAGTATCAAAAACGTGGTAATGTCTACCTTGGGATCGTTCACCGAATTGACTCATTTGTCAGTGGTACGATTGTGCTGGCCCGGACATCTAAAGCTGCCAGTCGTTTGTCGGATCAATTTCGAAGAAGAACCGTCGATAAGAAATATTGGGCGATCGTTCCGGACCACTGTCCCGACGAAGGTCAATTGACGGATCACCTTGCCAAAAACGAAACGCGCAAAAGAATGGAAGTTGTCACGCAAGGTAATCCTAAATTCAAGGCGTCCAAGGAGGCAAAGCTCTCGTTTCGCACGTTGGGCAAACATTCCGGCTTCAAATTAATCGAAGTTGTTTTGGAGACCGGACGGAAACACCAAATTCGCGTCCAGTTTGAAAATCTAGGTTGCCCCATCATTGGGGATCGAAAATATGGTAGCGAGCTTAAATTTGCCAAGGGAATTGCACTCCATTCGAACACGATGACATTGGTGCACCCAACCAAAAAAGTGATACAATCGTTTCAATCTAACCCTCCGGAATGGTGGAACCTTCGTCGATTTTCGATATGATACGCTTCCATTTCTTAAGCCTGACTCATAATTAGGCAGTTGACCGACCACTTCTACCCTTTTGCTCGTCTCATGAGTACGCAGAAAAGCAAATTCAAAGAAACAGCTTTGGCAAGTACTCTCGTAAGCGAGGATCAAATTCGTCAGGCGATCGATAAAGTTGTTCGATCCAAAGGCAGTGGCGGTTCTTCAAAGCAGATTAGCGAAAAACGATTGGCTCAAAAGCTGGTCGAGATGAATGTCATTTCGGCCTACCAAGCGGATCAGCTTTTAACCGGCCGGACCAAACTCAACTTGGGGCCCTACATCATTACAGACTGGATCGGCCAGGGAGGGATGGGACAGGTCTTTAAAGCGGTCCATCAAATGTTAGGACGCGAATCGGCGGTAAAAGTGCTACCGCTTCATAAAACCACGCCCGAAGCGATCGAAAACTTTCGGCGTGAGATTCGAGCCCAGGCACAACTTAACCATCCCAATCTGGTCCAGGCTTTCGACGCGGGTGAAGATGGGAACGTTCATTATCTTGTTGTCGAGTACGTGCCCGGCACCGATCTTCGTCGATTGGTACGTTCTAAAGGGAAGTTGTCGGTTCAACAGGCTTCCAACATTATCAAACAGTCTGCTGAAGGCTTGGCTCACGCTCATGATGCCAAATTGATTCACCGGGATATCAAACCAGGTAACATTTTGGTGACACCCGATGGGGTCGCCAAATTATCCGACTTGGGACTGGCTTTTTATCTTAACGATTCGACAGACCCAAGGGCAGGAAAGATCGTTGGTACCGCCGATTATCTTTCGCCCGAACAGATCCGAACGCCGACCAATATTACCAGTGCCAGTGACATTTATTCCCTTGGCTGCACGCTTTATTATGCAGTGACGGGCAAGGTCCCTTTCCCCGGCGGAACACCCAAAAGCAAAGCTCGGCGGCACCTTGATGAAACGCCTTGGCATCCTCGCCGATTCAACGAAGAAGTAAGCGATGATTTCGTCGATCTGATCGGCGATATGATGGAAAAAGATCCCAAAGAGCGAATCCAGACAGCGATGGAAGTTGCCGAGCGTCTGGCTCCATGGGCGGCAGACGACAGTCCTCTACTGGGTGAAGATCTGGGCGACCGCCAACGTTGGGCTCCGGCTCCTATCGGTTCTCCCGATTCACAAGATACTGATCCGAACGATGACGTCACTGAAATGGCCATGCAGGACATGAGTGACACTCAACATAGCTCAATCCATGCTACCATTTCCGACGGTTCCGGCCGACTATCGGACGCCACGTCCAAACCGCCGCCACCCTTGTCGACGGTCCAACAATTCAAATCGGCCGGCCGTATTGAAGATGAGGCCACCTTCTCAGTGGCTGCCTTGATCGTAACCGCAGTTGTGTTTCTATCGATCGGGATATTACTGGGCTTTATCGGCGCCGTGATATTTTACAAATAGTTTTTACAAACAACTCGCTGAACCAATTCGCGTCATTTGAGTATCGGCAAAACTTCCGTTTGGATCCCGCCGGTAACGTGAACTTCCCGATTGGCATCGATGTAAACATCGACTTCGCAACGAACACCGAATTCGGGCAGATAGATGCCCGGCTCCACGGAAAAACAGGTGCGAGGCAGAATCAAGCGATCTTCCCGGGTTTCCAAATCATCCATGTGTGCCCCGTTGCCATGAGTCTCTTGGCCAATGTTGTGTCCGGTTCGGTGAATGAAATATTCGCCATAGCCAGCTGACTCGATGACATCTCGAGTAGCTCGGTCGACTTCCCAGCCCTGAATCTCGCGACCGGCGGCAAACGCTTCCCGAGCACAATTGACTCCAGCATCACGGGCCGAAGCCACGACGTCGAATACTTTGGTAAATTGTGGGGGGACTTCGGTTCCTACGTAACCCACTTTGGTGATGTCGCTGTAAACGCCGCCCGGGACATCCATTTTGACCCACATATCAAGCAGCACGAAATCACCCTCTTGAATCTCCAAGTCGGATCCTTTTTCAGGGGCGTAATGGGGGTCGCCACTATTGGGTCCCACGCCAACAATAGGAGGGTGGTAGGTGGTCATGTTGTTGCTTGCATAGTAGTCCATCACCATGTCTTGAACATCGGTTTCTCGAATTGCTTTTCCATTTCGAACGTGATCCGCAATCATTTTCCACGCCAAATCGAATGCCGCCTGATTCAGTTTGTCAGCCTGAAGATGCAATTGCCACTGCTCGTCACTCCAGCGAGCTTCGAAGTATTGGATCAGGTTGCCGGAGCTACCAATTTCACAACCCGACTCACGAACCAGTTCGATCGTGCCAGCATCGACCTTTGAGATGTATGGATTCGAATTGCGAGGCGAATACTCCATTGCGATCTTGCTTGAATCTCCCACCAGCGTTTTGACCCCAGCATCGAGTTGCTGCCAGGTCAAATAGACGTGCTTGTCGCCAGGCAAATGGTCCAGAGCGGAATCTTCGATTCGATGAACCAGCTTTTTTGGGACGCCACTAGCAGGAATAAAGTAGAAAAATCGCCTTGAACCGATTGCCTCGTCGGGAATGTCCAACACTCGAAGGGCCAACACATTGAGACCACGAAAATCATAAAGCAACCAGCCATCGAAGCCGAATTCTGCGATGGCCGATTGTATAGCCGTCAAATCAAATTGCGTCGTGGCTTGCGATTCGCCCATTTCTTACTCCTTGTTTGATTCCGGCGTCATGATGACAGGTTTCGCTAAAATAGAAAGACCTCGATTCTTGATAGAGTTCATCAAAAGCTATCCTTTTGCATCAGTTTTAGGCAAAATAGAACTGTCGGTGGAAGCTGTTTCGATCATCGTAGCCCCAAACTTCGACCCTAAAGGAATTCCAAGTGTACCGCTTTCTATTTTCACTCATGGTTTTGGTTTGTGTTTCCGCATCATTGGCCGCGCCTTCTGGTGCCCAAGAACAGGAATTTATAGATCAGCTAAGAAGAACTGCCGTCATCGGCCAAGCCATTCAAAGAACTGCTGTCTTGGAAAATCAGGAGCAAGAGAAACAGCCAAAGATTGCTGAGCCGGATGAAGAAACGATCGACACTGCCAGCCTGGGTGTTGAGACAATTAAGCTGGATGATCAATTCGTCAAATTTCACTTGTGGGACGGTTCTATTATTGGGGGACTGGTCCAAAATAAGACCATCGATGTGCGAACCGATTTCGGACCTTTAGTCGTACCCGTGGCAAGATTGGTGAGATTCTATCCCGGCGCTCAAAGCTTGCCTGAGATCAAATCCGAGTTGGATCTTTTGGTGAAACAACTTGACGACAAATCGTACGACGTTCGTGAAAAAGCTCAGAAAGCTCTCATTTCAAAAGGTACTCTGATTCGAGGACTTTTGAATGGTTATGGTGAAGGCAATTCGGCGGAAAGTCGAAAACGATTAGCGGACGTCAAAAGCCAATTGGACCAAATGTCAGATGAACTAGAAGATGATGAGTCATCCGCTTCGAGAACAATGATTGCCGGTGACCTGATCGAAACTCCCGATTTTGATATCGTCGGTAAAATTCAGAATTCTGAATTCGAAGTGAAAACAAAATTTGGGATGCTCGTTGTTCAATTAAGCGATATCGAATATGCGGACCGCTCATTTAACAAACAATCAGTCGAAATCAAAAAAACAGTGGAAGTAAACGGGGATCAGTTTTTTCAGAAGGGGCCTGTGTCAAGTAGAATACGAGTCAACAAAGGGGACCGAATCAAGATCTTTGCCGATGGTTCTGTGAACTGGACCAACTGGGGCACCACTTCATCACCCGATGGCCTAACCAATCATGGCAGCTACAAAGGCGTCAACGGAGGAGCCTTGGCCGCGATGATCGGAAAGTCAGGCGATCTGATCAAAATCGGAGTTGAAAATGAGTTCGTTTCCAGGTCCGCTGGAACTCTGTTTTTGGGTGTTGCAATGCAAGACAGTTACGCCAAACAAAACGGTTATCGTTGGACCGGCAAGTTTAAAGTCAAAATCAGAGTCACCAACGAACCTCGCTAATCGCTCTTCGAAACATCAGAGAAATTGAAGCGACTAGAAAATGCTCAGCCACAGTTTATCGCCGTATGTTGCTGGCCTGGCTTCAATTGCAGCTTGGGTTAGCTGCAGTTGCATGATGAAGAAATGTCAACGAATCTGTGGAACTTCGATTCCATCCAGTTGATTTTTGGGTTTAGGTGGATCAACCAGCGTGATTGTCAGATTCACTGGAGTTCCCTCCCCTCCTTTGAGTACCGATAGTTCGATGTCGGTGCCGGCCTCCATCCCGTTCAATATGCTTTTAAATTTCAGCATGTCGTTGACCTTGTTTCCATTTACGGCCACCAAAATATCCTCGACCAACATACCTACCTTGGCGGCGGGGGATTCCTGAAAGACGCGACTGATGTACAGTCCGTTTCCCGCAGGGTTCGGAATCGCCAGCACCCCGATGAATCCCGGGCGGATATCGTCATTCTTCTTCAGTCGTTGAATCACTTTTTCAAGTCCGTCCAGTGGTATCGCAAATCCGATTCCGGAATCGTACCAGGCCACTCCCGCACCGACCGCCTGAGAACGAGGATCTAGCGGCACGCAAATGCCAATGATTCGGCCCTGCAGATCAATCAGGGGCCCGCCATAGTTGGCCGGGCTAATATTGGCATCCGTCTGGACCGCTCGACCTCCAATTCGATTGGTCGCACTGATAATGCCCATCGAAACAGCAGGGCTGGTGTCTCCGTAACCGACACCCAGTGAAAGGGCCCATTGGCCAATCTTTAATTCATCAACTTTGGCAATTTCAACCACTGGCAAATCAGAAACACCATCAACTTTGAGCAGGCAAATCTTTCGAGTGTCATCTCGCCCGAGCAGTTTAGCAAACCTTCTTTGTCCATCGCTGGTGATTACCGAAATGACAGGCGGTTGTTGAACAAAATTAAAAGTGCTGGTCAAAATATAACCATCCGGCGAAATCAAAATGCCGGTAGTGTTCCCTTCCCCTTGAGCCCGAATGCCGGTGATTCGCCCTTGGACTGCACTGACGCCGCCATAAGATTCAATCGTGACAAGTGCCGGGCTTACTTTTTGCTCGGCCAGACGAAATGCTTTGGACGTATAAAGCATTGCATTTAATAAATCAGCTTGCGACAGTGGTTTCCTGTTTTCATCAGATTGTAATGATTCGATTTGATTGGGACGATTGTCTGCCAGTTGGGCGACGCCAGAATCGACACAAGCCACCAACAATACAGCCAAGGCGAAAGGGGAATTTATTGCGGGTGATTTCATTTTACATCCTTCGCCACAGGGGTCATTCGGATACGAACAATTTTCGTCCCACGTTTCACCATGATCAAAATCTCTTCATCGGGCCGTAGCTCTTTGATCGCTCTTTCATAATCTTTCACCGAACCTATTTTGTTGCCTGCGATGGAAACCACCATGTCGTCAACTTTTACTTTGGCTTTGGCCGCGGGTGAACCGCGTTTGATACGATCCACATAGGCCGGATTCCCACGGCCGCCGAATTTGAATAATACAATTCCAAGATCAACTGGTTTGGATTCGTTGGAATTGTTCATGGAAGATTCAGCCAAGTCGATTTTTTGTTCTACGAACTTTTTGATTGTGGCGACAGGGACCGCATAATTGAGCCGAGTATTGGTTTCCGAGCTATTGATTATCTTTCCAACCGTGCCCACCAATTTTCCGTCCGGCGTCAATACTGCGCCTCCAGACGCACCGGGGTTGGATGTGATCGCATCAATTAGCACCAGTTCGCCTCGATAGGCGACGTCGCGCTTTGTCAGCCGGGCCTCCATCGTCGTCCGAAGCGAAATGACGCCCAGCGTTGCGGAAAGAGGTTCCTCTTTGGCGGCAACTTTGAACGCATTTGTCAGAGCAACCACCCAGTCCCCTTTGCTTCCGACTTGCTGGTCGCTCAACTGAAAATAGTCGGGAGTTTCAGCTTCGATTTTCAACAGGCCAAGTTGACTTTGCCGGTCACGCCTCAAGATCGTTGCGGTATGCTCGCTGCCGTCGGCCAATACCACCTTCACCTGTCGCCCGTCCAGATAAACTCCCTGCGAGGTCACAATTCTTCCGTCATCAGACACCAGGATTCCAGTCGCGAATCCATCGACGCGTCCGGCTCCAGCTCCGTAAATCTTTACCATTCTGGGATAGGCCGTCTCGATGGCTCGGCTTAAGAACCCTTCTTCCTGCCCAAAAGTTGGTTCAGCAGTGCAGAACCACCCCAACAGGATTGGCAGAATCATCAACAAGCGAGGTTGGAATTGGATAAAATGGAATCTCATTTGGCAGCCGAAAAGGGTTCGTTTGAAGGATTTTCGGTTGAAGAATTTTCAGTCGAAGGGATCTCACGCGGTGAAGTTTCGGCAGGCTCGGCTGACGAAGAGAACCAATCGTCGGGCTCTTTGATCC
>JBCCSJ010000154.1:0-13157 GCA_039200505.1 Planctomycetota bacterium
AAGTGTATCCGAGCGACGATTCCTTCCAAACCACTGTTTTGCGACTTCGCCCGAGTAAATATGCAATGTACTGCAAACCAAGTGATGTAACTCGCGCCCTAATTTTTACAATTTTGCAAAGAACTGGTGGGTAGCCACGACTTGGCCCAACCTTTTGTTTTCCTAATTCAAAAATTCCATTTTGTCGGAATCAAAGATTCTGCTTTTTCAGCACGAAGGGGCTTGGAAAACAGATATCCCTGTCCCATTTGAACACCCAAATCTCGGACTTGGTTGAGTTGTTCCTGAGTTTCAATTCCTTCTGCAACGATTAACAAATTAAGACTTTTGGCCAATGCAATAATCGATTTCACGATAGCCAGATTTTTGTCAGACTGATTCATCTGGTTAATGAACGAGCGATCAATTTTGAGAATATCCATTGGGATCTGATGCAGATAAGCCAACGAAGAATATCCGGTGCCAAAATCATCCAGTCCAATCTTGATCCCGGTCCTTCGCGTCTTGCAAAGTAGCGCGATCGTCTCTTCCGCGTCCTTCATCAACATGCTTTCAGTAATTTCGAGTCGGATCAAACTTGGATCCAAGTCGATACTCACTAACAAATTGACGAGTTCAGAATCCCATTCATCGGAATTGACTTGCTGAATCGAAACGTTAATGCTGGCCATTAAAGATTTTCGATAAGCATCGTTCCATTTTTTTAGCTGCTTGCACGAGTTCTCCAAGACCCAATTTCCAATGTCGATGATCGAGCCATTGGATTCTGCGATTGGTATAAATTTATGAGGGGAGATTTCACCGTGAACCGGATGGCGCCACCTCAAAAGAGTCTCAAACCCAATCGTTTCCTTCTTTTGCAAATCAACAATTGGCTGATAGGCCAGATATAACTCGTGCCGTGAAACAGCCTGTCTGATTTCACTACCCAATTCCAAACGAATCGCGGATTCTTCGAGCATGTGATCTTCGAAAACACAAAACGAAACGTGGTTTTGCTTTTTCGCACGATACATTGCAGCATCGGCTTTTCGCACCAAATCTTCGGTGCTCAAATTGACTTCGACAGAACCATCTTCGTTGTACGATCCAGTTGCCAACACGATTCCCATGCTGGCTCGAGGAAGAATTTCACGTCCATGAATCCGGAACGGGCACCGGACAGCTCGATCGATCTCGGACGCGATCTCGATCAGTTCATTCACGCAATTCGCGTTTTCGATGAGCACTGCAAATTCGTCTCCTCCCAGTCTTGCGACCAGGACTTTTCCAGACAGGCAGTGGTTCATTCGTCGAGATATTTCAACCAAAAATTCATCACCTGTTTCGTGCCCGAGATGATCATTAATCAGTTTAAAATCATCCAAATCAAGATAGATTAATCCAAATCTTTGTTCCGGAGATTTTCTCAACTGAGAAACGCAAGCGTCGACTCGATCGTAAAATAGGGCTCGATTAGGAAGCCCGGTAAGGCTATCAGCAACTTTCCCTTCGGTGATATCGGTTAAAGATCCAGCGATCCGAGATGCAATTCCGTCATCGCCTCGAACGGCAATACCTCGACACAGCATCCAGCGATACTTTCCGGTGGTGCCTTGAATTCGCAATTCTGTTTCAAAGTGTTCGTCTTCGCCGCATAGGTGCGATTCTAACAACGTCAATACACGATGCTGATCTTCCGGGTGAATCAACTCCATCCATTCTCTTCCCCGAGGTTGCCAGTCTGAATTGACGCCTACCATTGCCCTCCATCGGGGCGAAAAGTAAACATCTCCGTTGGATAAATTCCAGTCCCACAACCCATCCTTGGTCCCTTCGGTGGCCAGTGCGTAGCGTTCTTCACTTTCCCTCAGTTTTTTTTGAGAGTCTTTAACAAGCAACTGGTTGTTAATTCGAGCGAGGGTAATTTCATTGTCGATCGGTTTGCGAATATAGTCGTTCGCTCCAACCTCGAATGCTTCCAAGATTTGTTCTCGCCCCTCACTGGTGGTCATGATAATAATCGGCAACTCAAACAGATCGTGAATTTGTCGTAGAAGACGAGCTGTTGCCAGCCCGTCCAATCGAGGCATATGAATATCTGAGAGTACCAGATCTGGCGACCACGACTTTACTTCATAAAGCAATTCCAAACCATCAGACACCGCTTTTACGTGGTAGCCGTTGCGAGTCAGCAAACGAACCAGCCGGGCTCGAGTGACTGGTTCGTCATCAGCAATCAGCACACGAAACCCGCGATCACTCGCTTCGTTTGGGTGCAGCGAAGAGCCATTTGCAAGACTGGCCTGCTGCAAAATAGCTAGATTCGAATTGTTGGAACTCTTTAACATCGTCGTTATGTCGTCGTGTTTTTCCGCAGTTGCTCGAAAGATTCCTCGATTGCTTCGAGCGTCTCGTCGATCCTCGACTTCAGTTGTTCGATATCTTTCCTGACTCCCGCTTCGGATTGATTTTTTGCATTATTTTCTAATGCAGTAGCTGTCTGATAAACCAATGTCAGGCAACTGTCCCCAGCCGCGCCTTTCATTTGATGGGCGATATTGGCAACCTGTTTTAAGTCGTTCTGCTTGGCCGCATTTTCGATCAACTCAATCTGTCGCGGCAACGAGTCGACCATGATTCCCAAAATTTGGGAGATGAATTCCAAGTCTTCATCACACACCGCATGGAGTCTTTCGATTTCGATTAATTCGTCGATGGTGCGACGTGGCCTTTGATTTGAAAGGCTTGACGAAACCAAATCGGAGACGCTGACTTTGGGGTCTGCTACTTTAGGTTCTGCTTCAATAACAACGGGATGCTCAACATCATGAATCAGGGGAGATGGCGATGGGGCGGGGGCATCACTTTCGGTCAAATCGATAAATTCACCAATTTTATGTGTCAACCGCTCCAACGTGATCGGTTTGCAAAGGTAACCATCCATGCCGGCATCTTTGCAGTCTTTTTGAATTCCTTCGACCACATTGGCTGTCAAAGCTATAATCGGAATCCGGCGATTGCTATGGATAGATTCCCATTTTCTGATTTCCCGAGTTGCTTCTAACCCGTCGAGGACTGGCATATGACCATCCATCAAAATCAATGAGATCGGTTCGTGATTGCGAACCAGATCAAGGGCCTCTTTCCCGTTATTTGCAACCGTTGTTTCGAAGCCGATTGAATCGAGCATTCGATGAACCACCATTTGATTGACTTCGTTGTCTTCCGCAATCAGTACTTTTCCGTCCGTGACAGTTGGAAGCTGGAATGTCTGTGCGGGTCGAACACTTTTCAGCTGAGTTTGGCAAGCCAAATCAGATTCTGGTTGCGGGTCCGGCGAATTAACCGATACGGATTCCAAAGGCATAATATGCGACGAACTGAAATCGGCAACGATCGGTTCAGGTGAACTTCCACGCACGGTAGGCGGTGATAAACTTCCTCTGACATCCGATTCGACGTGAGCCCCAGAGTTTTCGTTGCTTTCGATCACGTTCACGATCGTGTCAAAGAGTCGGCTTTGTCGGGCCGGTTTGGTCAGGGCCGCAGATATTCCTATGCTTTGCTGTTCGCCTTGACTCAATAAGTCATAGTTGCTGGATAGCAGAATGATTGGGGTCTGGTGGATTCCTGGCTGTTCCTTAATTTTCACAGCAACGTCGCGACCATTTAATTCTGGCATACAAAAATCGAGGACGATCAAATCGAAGGGGCGATTCAGTCGTTGAGCCACCAACAGTTTTTGAACCACGGATCCAGGCTTTTGGCAGACACTCGCCTGCATACCCCAATTAAGCATCTGATTGGTCAAGATATCGCAGTTGGTACTATTGTCATCAACAATCAGCACCCGTTTGTTGTCCAATAGATTGGGTGCATAAGTTGAAACTGGTTTCGATTTTTCTTCAATGATTTCTAACGCGACTTCAAACCAAAATTCAGATCCGACGCCCAACTCACTTTCGACGGAAATTTGGCTATTCATCAACGCAAGCAATTGGTTGCTAATTGTCAGCCCTAAACCTGTACCACCATATTTACGAGTGGTCGAAGGGTCGGCCTGCATAAAGGATTCGAACAGTTTTTCCCTGACCGCTTTGCTCATCCCGATCCCAGTATCTTGAACCGAGAAACGGATCACATTGCCGCGGCGGTTGACGCGTAAATTGATTTCACCCTTTTCTGTAAATTTAATCGAATTGCCTAACAGGTTGGTCATCACTTGTCGGAGGCGTTCCGGATCCCCTTTACACTTGAATGGAAGATCACTGGCTAGATCACAATTCATTTCAAGGTTTTTGTTGTGAGCCAAGATGGCAAACTGTTGGGCCGTTTCCTCGACGATTTCAGCCAGTTTAAAAGAGATATTTTCTAGCTCCAATTTGCCAGCTTCGATCTTGGAAAAATCCAAGATGTCATTGATCAACGACAACAGTGCGTTCGCACTCGATCTTGCGATCGTTACATAATGTCGTTCTTTTGCTCCGCCGGTACAGCTATCTAAAAGGTCGAGCATCCCGATCACGCCGTTAAGCGGTGTTCGAATTTCATGACTCATATTGGCTAGGAATTGCCCTTTGGCTTCGCTTTTCGCTTCTGCAATTTCAAGTTCCGATAGAAAAGCCCGTTTCTGTTGGGAAACGTCGTTTACCGTTCCAAGCCAACTGATTAGTTTTCCTTTGGGGCAACGAATCGGAACCAACGATTCCAAAATCCAGATCTGTTTACCGCCAAAGCTGGAAACTTCTGTTTCAAGATCTTGAAATCCTTTACCCGAATCCAGATCCGAATGGATACTGGAAATTAGAATTGGATCTTCCCGATGCCATGGTAAAACGCATTGGGAAACGAATTCTGCCAACTCATCGGAACACTTAACCCCAAACATTTCAAGCAAAAACCGGTTTGCGGAAATTAGTTCCAATTCTGGAGTTAACTGGTAAATTCCAATCCCAGCACTATCAAAAACAGACTGAAGGCGAATTTGTTCTCGTTGCAATTCTTCGTTTGTCCGTTCATGGTGGATAATTTCTTCGTTAACTTTTTCAATGACGCGGTTGTATTGATTCGCAATCATTCCAACCTCGGTGAAAGGATCGGATTCCACTTTTTCATGATAGATCCCCAATGCACCATGGCGCGTCATTTTACCTACGAGTTCGGAGACATCATTGGTCGCACCATGTTCGACCACGTTCAATCCAATTTTTTCTTCGTAGGCTTTCACACGCAGACTTCGGAATCGCTTCAACCCAGCAAGAACACCTAGAATCGATCCGTAACTAAAGCCAAATGCGGCAACGGCTCCTACACCTTGCACGAGGATTTGGAACCACCTGGAATTATCACCAAATGCTGACTCGGAACCGAAAACCCCAACGACCAACACTCCCCAAATTCCAGCCAACCCGTGAATCGGAAAGGCATTGACGGCATCGTCAATCTTGAGACGCTTGAGCAAATGGTCACCAAACTGAGCAATGATAGATCCGATCATACCGGCGATAATCGCTGCCGATGGCGCTAAAAGATGGCAAGCCGCGGTGACCGAAACCAGTCCGGCAAGCAAACCGGATATCAGCGATACAACTTCTATTTTTTGGCGGATCAACAACGAAAAAATCATGGCAGCCACGATTCCGCCAATCGCACCGAAATTGGTGTTTAAAATAATCAGTGGAGTCGTTTCGTCGAGCGACAGACCACTGCCTCCATTAAATCCCCACCACCCAAACCACAACAAAAATGTTCCTAAAATTGCAAGCGGAAAACTACTGCCGCCGGTGAGCGCATCGCGATTCAAGTTCCTTCTTCGCCCTACCAGTTGAGCCGCCGCCAAGGCTGCAGATCCGCCAACAATGTGAATGACAGACGCACCCGCCCAGTCAATAAAACCAAGTTCAGCCAGCCATCCCGGCTGCGTTCCCGGGATCGTACCGCCCCAAGCCCAATGACCAAAAATTGGATAGACAAACCCGGCCAGAACCAACGAGATAATTGCGTAGATTCCAAGTTTGATTCGTTCGGCAACCGCACCACTGACAATCGTTGCTGCCGTACTACAAAACACAAGCTGGTAAAGAAAGAACGTTAACAGTTTTGGATCGGAAAGGTATTTATCGCCAGCCTCCGTTCCGATAACTCCCCAAAACGAATCTCCAAACATGCATGTAAAACCAATGGTTGTGAACATCAGAACGGCGATCGCGCAATCCACAATATTTTTTACAGCAACATTGATGCTGTTTTTGGTTCTAACAAGTCCGCTTTCCAACAGGCAAAATCCAGCCTGCATCAAGAATACGCAAGCAGAGCAAATCAGGACGAATCCGATTTGAAGGTTTTCGGGTGCAGATTCCATTGAGTCCATTACCAACTATATAAGAGGTGGTTTCGATTGTGGACGCGTCTGTTGGTCCAATCGAATATGGCTTTTTATGCAATCTGCCGTTCGCATTTCGTCGCAAAGAAGGGAAACCGAGACAGATGTCGTTTGTTGCAGTGGGGCCAATTTTTGAATTCAGCGGCAAGCTCTATCACGGCTACCCAGATTAACACCGGCGGTCAAAAGAATCGGATAATTCGGCTTTTCGCAGTTGAAATTGTTCTAATGGAATTCCGGTCTATGCCGATGATACCTTCGTTCGTAGACGGTAACCCGTAATCCGTCGCGGACATCTTGAAATCAGACCCAGAATCTATGCCTCGTTACGCCGAGCACCGAACCGGTAGCTTTTTAGGCTATTTGCGGAACCGGTTCGCGATTCGCGGGTTTGTTGAGACAAACATCAACAAAGGATGAAAGATGACCCGTTTTTCACTGAATCAGTTTGACTTGTCGATCTTGAAGAAATCATGCATCGCCGCGGTTACTACTGGTTGCTTGCTCGTTTCCTCCGCATCAGCGCAACAACACAATTCAACTTTGGACCGATTGCTCAATTCGAAAGGGCTGGGGCAATCTACAACACTTCCCGATTCCAGTTTTTCAAAAAGTCATCAACGTCCTGCTTCGATGCCAAATCGGGATGTCACGCCTGTTGAAAGACCCGCATTTATTGGCCCTTCGGCTGGCGAGTTTCTTGGGAATGTCCGGCAAGCAGAATCGCTAGGTCGTTCAGCGGCAGCTAGGGTCGTTATGGATAACCAACCGGTTCGCGAAACCGTCACTTGGCAAACGCCCAACACCAATATGAGATCACCTGATTCGCAAGGCACAGTGATTCAACGGGCATCTTTTCAACTTCCAGCCGTTGAAAACCCGGCTTCGAGAGGCAATCAATTCGTTTCCACCGACCAGCCCGCCCGTACCACTCTTTCAAAAGTTTATCAGCTTTCGAGTGTGGCTCTTGCCGAATTCGAAGCCCGAGTGATTGATCTTTGGGGGAATCGGCTGACCACAACCGCATCTGATAATGGCCGTTACGTCGAAGTGACGATGCCCGCGACTCACGGCTATTCGATGAAAATGACAATCGACCGCAGACTAAAGTCGGCTACTTACACGGGTGATTCACATCTGCTCGAAAATTGGCGGTTGATCATGAAAGTGCTCGACTCCAATCCACGAATGTTAGGCGACGGGCGGATTGTACATTCAGCCTACGTGGTGAGCGATCGGGTCAGCCCTGGGTCGGTCCAAAAAGTCGCCTTCATGATGGGACTGGCCCAGGATCAAGACGAACCGGCAACGCTGCAATTGCCACCGGGCGTCGAACCTACCGCTCAGGATCTTCAGGATGCCCAGCTATCTGGCAAAGTCAAAATCATGCAAGATCCGGAAACTGGCAATCTCACTTTGGCTGGTGATCCGGAGGACATTCGGAAGATCAAGGAAGTGATTGATCGATTGAATGAACAGGCGATTAAGGGGCTACCCAAAAGCACTACTATCCAGTTGGAAAATTTACAGGCAGAAGCCGTTGTCGAGCAAATTCAGTTGGCCTACGACAACCAGGTATCACCGTTAGTGGGGCCAGCCCAGATCATTCCGGTACCCAATTCAAACTCGCTTTTAGTTTTAGCTAGTCCCGAGGGAATTCAGGCAGTCCGAGAGATCGTATCTTCGATGGATATGGCCGAAGATATCACTGATTTACAAGGGTTCAAAGTATTCGAACTAAAGCACATTGCAGCGATCGATGCACGCGACCGCTTGCTGACCCTTTTTAGCCAAAGCAATCTGCAAGGAGGAGACAACAATCTTCCAAGTGTTCCAGCGACCGTGGTTGCTGACTTCCGTTCCAATACGCTTACCGTTCGAGGGTCGAAACGCAATATCGAAGAAGCCGAAGCGTATCTAGCGAAAATCGATATTCAGAACCCGGCGGACTTGGATGGAGCCCGAACAATTGTTCGTGTGTTCCCGCTGAAAAATGCATTGGCCGAAGACCTGCAGCTGATTGTCCAAGATGCCATCAATGGACAACTTCCCAATGCGGGAAATGGATTCAATCCAAATCAGCAGGCTCAAAACCAGAACCAGCAAAACCAGAATCAGCAGTCCAATCCGGACTCCGCTACTTTGAAGTCCAGTCCGCTTACGCTGCAGTCTGGAGTTGACGGCAGGGATGTCGATGGCGGTTTCATGTTCGATGTTCGTGTCTCGGCAGATCGAAACAGCAATTCGCTTGTGGTCCGCGGTCCGGCGGATGCCATGAAATTCATTGCCGAACTGATCAGCCAGCTGGACCGGGCTCCTAATGCCCAGACTGAATTGAAAGTCTTTGAAATCGTTAACGGCGATGCTCAACTTTTACTCGACATGCTGGAACAAATTTTCGGAAGCGATCAAACGCAGCTTGGCGGAGGAAACCAACAGGGTGGTGCCAACACACTCAACCAACTCCCGCTACAGGGCGTTGCGACTGATGGACAAACGCTTGTAAATTTACGATTCGCTCTCGATTTTCGTCGAAATGCCATCGTTGCCACAGGATCGGCGAGGGATCTTCAAACCGTCGAAGACTTGTTAAATCGACTTGATGCGGCCGACATCCAGCGGAACGAGACCATTGTGTATCGCCTTAGCAATGCTCCCGCACTTGACATTGCCGATGCCTTGACCCAATGGGTTGAAACCAGGCAGGACATTATCACGACCGATCCTCGTACGAATTCGGATGTACTAGCGACCAATCGAGCGATCAATATCGTCCCCGAAGTTGTCAGCAACAGCTTGATCGTAACGGCTCGACCTGAATACAAAGCTGAAATCGAAGGCATCATCAAAGCACTCGACCGTCGCCCTCCCATGGTGAAAGTTAAAGTGCTCATCGCAGAGGTTTCTCTGACTGCTTTGGAAGAATTCGGAGTCGAACTGGGGGTTCAAGATTCATTGCTGTTCGATCGTGGCACGATCGTTGGAGCCAATAATCAAATTACTGGCGGGATCGGATTTCCATTCAACCAATCGAATGCGGCCAACAGCAACGCCACGTTCTCAAACACTTTGGCGGGGCAAGCGTTGTCCAACCTTGGTTTGGGGCGAATCAATACCGAACTTGGCTACGGCGGTTTGGTACTCTCCGGTGGCAGCGAGTCGGTCAGTGTTTTGGTACGAGCATTGAGAGATCGACAGTGCGTCCGAGTACTTAGTAAGCCGCACATCATGACCCTCGAAAACCTTCAAGGTCGTGTTTCGATCGGTGCGGAGGTTCCAAGAGTTTCCGGCACCAGCCAAACGAACTTTGGAGTGACCCAGGATATCAACTTTGTCGATGTCGGTGTCATCCTTGAAGTGACGCCACGGGTTAGTCCGGATGGCTTGATCGTCATGGCCGTCAACGCCCAACGTTCTCGAGTGGGTGGTGACGAAACGGGAATCACAATCGGCTTTGGAGCCAACGGCGATCCGATTATTGCTCCTCAGATTATCGAAACCGAAGCCAACACCACACTGATGGCACGTTCTGGACAAACCGTTGTCTTCTCAGGTCTGATCCAGGAAGACAAGCGACATGCTGAACGTGGGGCTCCGTTTTTGTCCGACCTACCAGTCATCGGCCCGCTATTTAAATTCGAGGCGGACAGTTCTGAGAGAACCGAATTGTTAATCATCATGACGCCTTATTTGGTCACCGATGAGGCCGACATCGCTTTGCTGAATCAAGATGAAGCTGATCGGATGCATTGGTGCGAATGCGATGTCGCAGAAATCTATGGAACTTCGGAATCAACCAGCCACTGGAATACCGAAGCAGCCACCGAAATCTACCGGCCTGTTGCCGACCCAACTGGAATGCAACCGATTCAACACGATATTCAAGTGGATCCTCAGATTCAGGTTCCACTCGGCAAAAATGAATCGACAAAAAAACCAGGCGTTCGAACTGCCAATTTCCTGGAATCGAAAAAACGGCGATAAAGGCCGATCCAGATTCGCGATTTGAATGTTGTTGATTCAGTTTTAAACCTCGGAACACTCGTTCCACCGATCAATGGAGTGATCTCATGTTATCACGATATGCAGCACCGATTGCACTGTTCTTGGTTTGCTCGATCCTGGGTTGTGCCGGTGTCAAAGACACCATGCGTCTCAGCGAAAAGGACTCACTGTGGAATCCGGTCGAAAAACTTAAAACCAAAAAACTTGCCAAAAGCATGTCTTCGGAAGAAGAACCGAACCCGCCCGTCACGATGACGATCCTTTGGAAAGAGTCCGTTTTCCAGAAACCCGGAAAACCAGCAGTAAGAGGGTTTGGTGGCAGAGTATTTTTCTACGACGAGTTCAACAACACCGTACCAGCAAAAGGGAAACTGGTCATCTATGGTTTCGACGAATCCAACGAAGCGGAAAAATCTCAAGCCGCTGACAAAAAATTTGAATGTACGTCCGAAGATCTGGAATCCCTCTTTGGCGATACCGGCCTTGGTCCATCGTATTCAATTTGGTGTCCTTGGGATCAGGTGGGAGGATTTAGAAAAACAATTGCCCTCATTCCGATGTTTAAAACCGAAGACAAAAAAGTGATTCGGTCAGGACAATCCATCAATGTGTTACAAGGGAAAGTTGACGAACACGCTGAATCGTCTGACGATCGACCCTACAAGGTCTTAGGATCAAGCCCGGCCGTCGTACGACGGGCGAGTTATCAATCCAATCGAGGCAGAAGTCGAAGTAGCGTTTCTCAGGTTGCCTACACCGAACCAACCGCAGAAAAAGAACCAGCCAAGAAACCCGGGATTAAAACTTCGACCATCCGAATGGCTCCTAGCTTGTCCAATCATTTAGGCCGGTTAAACAATACGCAACCCTCAAAACCACGCCTACCAGGGGCGGCGTCTTATGAAACTGGTGTTTCAACAAAATCGAAGCCAGCCGAAAGAAAAAAATCTCGTGCCAAAGCTTGGATCGACGGTTTAAGAGCACAGACCGAAATATCGGATGACTCCGAAAAGTCTGCGGAATCGAGCGGGTCCGATGCTCGAGTCTTCGGGTCACCCGGATCTCTTAATTAATAGTCGACTTTTGATTCGGTCGGGGTCGATTCAATGCAGGGAGATCTTGTTATTGAATTCGACCCATGAACCGTGCCAGTAGTTTAACCCAAGCGGCCATTGTCCTTAGTAGTTTGCCCAAAAAGCATGCTGCAATGATTTTGTCGCGATTAAATCCTACCGATATTAAAACGCTATTACAGGCAATTATGCGGCTGGATAAGGACGCCGCACGAGGAATTAATTCGGCGCTAAAACGGTTTCGAAAAGATACTGCCAGGTGGTCTGTCGCGACGGCTTCACTGGAAGAAGTTCAAGCCCAAGTCGAAGCTGCTCTGGACACACCACCGTCTGAGTTCGAAATCAAATCGGAATCGGAACAGCCCTTTGATTTCTTGATTGAAACGCATGCTGCCATTCGCACGCATCTTTTATCAGAGGAACATCCTCGAAACATTGCAGTCGTGCTTTCCATGCTGCCTCCACAAATGGCATCGGAAACTTTGGGGGATTTGGAAGAAGTCCTCAAGGTATCGGTTCTGAGAAGGCTTTGCGAAATTGAAGAAATCCGGGAAGAAGAGGTCACCGATCTTAGTTTTGCGCTGAAATTGCGCCTGAAGAAGATTCTTGCATCCTGGTATTCAAAATCAAAAGGGATCAACCTCGCCGCTGAACTGTTGACTTGCGCTGACGAGTCGACTCAAGAAAAAATTCTTGAATTTATGAACCAGTCAGATCCTGATTTGGCAAAAAGACTCCGGCGTTCGGTCATTTCCATCGAAGATCTGACCAAATATTCCGGCTCAGACATTCGAATCCTACTTAAGCACGTCGATACCGCGGTTTGGGCGCCTGCGCTAAAAAACTGCGATTCGGAATTTCAACAGTTTATCATGGCACACATGGGGCAGCAGCCGACCGAAATTCTTCAATTCGAAATTGAAAACCTCGGGTACGTCTCTGACAAAGCTCAAGACCAAGCTCGTCAGTGCATTTTAAAAGAGTTGCTGCGACTGTCACGGGATGGCAAACTCAGCGGCAAACCGAAAAAGCAAAACAAAGCCAAGCCGGTCGGATTCCCCAAAACCCTTGATGCCTCAAGATCTAGCTACTCGATGGTTTCTTCTATTAATTGAATGGCCAGATCGGTCGCTTCCATCGGAATCGCGTGCTGCCCCTGAAATTCGCAGAATCGAACATCATGAGAATGACGAACCAACCGATCGCGTAACGCTTCGGCTCCTGCCATGGGCAGAATTGGATCTAATCGCCCGTGAGATTGAACGATCTTCAGCGGATGTTGATTTTGAATTCGTTCCAGCCAGATGGTTTCATTGATCAAAGCCCCTGACCAAATGATTAATCCGCCCAACGGTTCAGAGTAATGAATCGCAACATCGGTCGTTAACATCGCTCCCTGCGAAAAACCGCCAATCACGATTTGATTTGGAGCAAGCTTAAAATCAACTCGGCAAAGGTCAATCAGCCCGGAAAGTTCATTTCTTCGCTTCGGAAGAAGCTCAGGAGATTCTTTTGCGAGTTCTCTCGTTTCTCCCTGCATCATCATCTGCTGAATTTTTTCGATGTCGATCATCCACCAGGCACGGGCATCAAAAAGTGGATCCATCTGAATTGGGGCTGCCGGAAAGACAAAAACAACATCCTTCAATTTAGGATTCTGTTGGTGCATGTGCATTCCGATGGCAACCAGGTCAGTCCCGGGCGCCCCGAATCCG
>JBCCSJ010000155.1:0-12903 GCA_039200505.1 Planctomycetota bacterium
CGATCGCCTTCGCTACACTGGCATCCACCGGAACGTCCAAAAACAACCGAAATGAGGAAACTTCTGTTTGCCCTTGACTATGAAAGAATTCCCAAACTTCGCTGGCTAAAATTTCACCGGAACTTTTGCCACAAAGCAGCATGCAATCGGAAGGCAGCGAGCCACATGAGGTGCAATCCACTGTTTTCGAATTCAGTTCTAAATCACTGCTAACGCTATCTGGGATGTCGGCGAAAGCAATTGATCCGAATGTCAAAAACGCGAATGCAAAAAGGGGCATCCAGAATTTCATAGGCGGGTCTACTTTGAAGAAAAGGCTCAATGGTGTGAAATCAGTAGATACTCAAAGTCCTACTATGTTATTCAAAAAACCTAAGTTGTCTATTCGGTTAACGCGGTAATAGAATTGAGTAATACCGCTAAAGTCCTAATTCTGCGGATATTTTACCCATTCGTATATTTGGGAAGGGAAAACGAGAGATTCGGATTATGTGGAATAAAGTGGCGATTTGGCCTGAAAAGGGAATTTCAGGGGCTGGAAAATCAAGTTTTCCGTTTTTCTGAATATTTATGGCGACAATCCAGCCTGCACCGATGAAAGGACTACCTTTCATCCTGGTAAAGAACGTCCAAGCCCTTCTTAGATTTAAGCCCGCCGCTGAGAAAAATTCCCGAAAGGATAAACCGAATCAATTCGAAGGTTGAATACTTGTAAAGCTTCCGGGCCGAAGTGATTACCGGTTCTTTTACAAGTTTAAACCGCCCCAGCTTCTTGACCTGTTGGCTAAAAAAGTACTCTTCAGCGACGAAATATTGCTCATCGAAACCGCCGAAGCCCAAGAAATCCTTTCTTCGGCAGAACATAAAACACCCGGCAGCCCAGCCGCCCAATGTTTGCCAAAAAGTTGAAACGGCGTAATACATACACCATTTGATCCACGGAAGTGGTTCGGGGACATGCATGGCCACACGTGCCCCGCCTCCGGCACCACCGTCGGCCAAAAATTGAAGTGCCGATCGAAGAGTTTCAGTGGGTACCTGGGTGTCGGCATCGAGGAAAAAAAGCCAATCGTTGACGGCAGATCTGGCTCCCGCGTTTCGTACTGCTCCAATATTCCTGTGATTGACCTCTAACACTTTGCATTCAAAATCTCTAGCGATGTCGACGGTCGAATCGGTACAACCATCAGCGACGACGATGATTTCGAAATCCAGATTCAATTCTTCAACTGTTTCTGTCAACGCAGTCAGCGTGGGGCCGATAAAGTTGGCTTCGTTGTGAGCCGGGATGACGAATGAGATCGAGTCAAATTTGGAGGCTGAACCGTCGGCAACCCTGCCGGGTTGATTTGGGGGGATCGTTAGGTTTTCGGCCATTTGTATGCGGGAAATCCCCCGTATGGTAAACAAGTTTGCCTAAAATGGGATAGTTGAGCGTGACGAACTTTCTCTACTATGGCGGCGTCAAACCGGGTAAACTGAGACTCCCGGACGCATCTTATCAGGTCAATGAAGATCGACAAAATCGAAGGAGTTTAACTTGAACGATGTCTTGGCGGTAATATTGGCCGGTGGTAAGGGCTCCCGATTAGAACCTTTAACTCGGGATCGAGCTAAACCAGCCGTCCCATTTGGTGGTAGCTATCGAATTGTTGACTTTGGTTTGTCCAATTGTCTCAACAGCGGTCTCAGAAAACTGCTGTTGTTGACTCAGTATAAAGCGATGAGTCTCGATCGGCATATCAATAACGGGTGGCGACCTTATTTTTGCCATGAGCTTGGTGATTTCGTCGATATTGTACCGCCGCAGCAAAGGATCGATGACAACTGGTACCAAGGAACCGCTGACGCCGTTTATCAAAATATTTATGCCATTGAAAAACAGCAAACGAGCCATGTTTTGATTCTTGCTGGCGACCATATTTACAAGATGGATTACAGCAAGATGGTTCGATCTCATATCGAATCTGGTTCGGACCTTACTGTCGCGGCGTTACCGGTGAGTCCCCAAGAAGCGACCGCTTTCGGCGTTATGGAAATTGATTCGGACAACCGCATCATTGGGTTCGAAGAAAAGCCCGAAAATCCGAAACCGATTCCCGGAGATCCCGATCATTGCTTGGCCAGTATGGGAATCTACGTTTTCAAGACAAGGTTCTTATTTGAAAAACTTCTGGCTGATGCCAACACACCGCATAGTTCTCATGATTTTGGAAAAGACATCATTCCGTCTTCGATCCGCGACAGTAAAGTATTTGCGTTTCCGTTTAGAGATGAAAATCGAACGTCGACTGCATACTGGAGGGATGTGGGAACGTTGGATGCCTATTACGAGGCCAACATGGACCTTATTAGCGTCAGTCCGATGCTGAACATGTACGACCAGGATTGGCCAATTCGAACTCATCGGCAAGCCCTACCACCCCCGAAATTTGTATTCGGTGGAACGCATGATGAATCGCGAGTTGGGCTTGCGACAGACAGCATCGTTTGCCAAGGCAGCATCGTTTCGGGTGGGCGGGTCGAACGATGTATCCTCGGTCCACAAGTCCGAGTCAACAGTTACGCTCAGGTTTCCGATTCGATTCTTTTTAATCGGGTCAACGTTGGAAGACATGCCATCATTCGCAAGGCGATCATCGACAAAAACGTGAAGATTCCCGAGTACGCTCAAATCGGCGTCGATCATCAACTTGACCGAGCCAGAGGTTTTACGGTGACAGAGTCCGGAATCGTGGTTGTCGGAAAGTCGGACGTTGTGGATACAGGTTTGCCCAAAGGGGAAATCAATCGACCGCACATGCTCCGTACTCCCTCCAATAGCCGGACGTCAAGCAACGGTTAGCAGTTGGCGACCGTCTAAATCGAATTACTGGTTTGGACTTTGGCCAAAACCTTTTTTAGGTCTTCGATTTCCGTTTGTTGCCGTTCTACTAATTCGGCAACGCAGTTGTATTCATCGGCTAATTCGACCCAAAAGTCGCCGCCTCGAAATTTACAGCGTTCATAATTATGTTCCGGAATCTGGCGAAGTAGGCGTCGAAGCCGCGTGATCGGACCAACAAAGCGGTTGCTGAATCGGATCGTATCCAGCATGAATGCTGGTAACAAACAAAGCATGACAACCGTCATGAACATAAGGTCCTTTGAGCCTTGCTGAAACCTTTCGTATAAAGAAATTTCAGGGTCGCCTAGCAACGTCTGCATGGTCACCATCGTCATCGCCAGCACGCCAAAGAAGCATAGCCAATGTAGGAAAATTCTCTGTAGGAGGGAGCCTTGCACTTGGCTATCGATAAAGTTCTTTTTACGGTTCTTACGCATGATTTGTCCTGAATTAAAACTCCGCAAACAGCATCTATGAAAACATGCCCTTCACGGATTTAGATCCCGTTCTGTCAAAAGACTAGGATTCAAAAAGGTATGCAGTGTTGCCAAAACCCCACGAGACATCCGAAAATCTCGTGATTTTCCTAATGGTGCTGGATGTTGGGATTACGACGCCCGCAGGTTGCAAATAATCAGTGAGACTTGAAGTGGTCGCCGGGAAAGATGTGGATGATTCCCCGATGATTCGTACTGGTTATGCCAATGTTACCGCGTTTCTATGCTTATGCAGTGTTGAATCAAGTTCGAGCCGATGGTGAGACGATTCGACATCTAACATCCCTTCTAAATTCCATACCATC
Source organism: Planctomycetota bacterium (assembly GCA_039200505.1). GTDB lineage: Bacteria > Planctomycetota > Planctomycetia > Pirellulales > Pirellulaceae > Mariniblastus. Next base: position 3,690 of record JBCCSJ010000155.1, read on the forward strand.
CCGATCTTATTTTTCAGGCGACACCATGAGTCTTAAATTTGGAATCTTTCTTGTTGAGCAAAGAATCATAAGCCCGGAGCAATTTTGCGGTTTGGTAAAAATCCAGCAAGAAGCGTCGCCATCCGTGGCTACCATCGCTCTTCGCAAAAACGCGTTGACGATCAAACAGGTTGCCGAAATCCTTGACGCTTCCGAAGCGAATCCAGAAAAATCATTCCTCAATATCGCGATGGAAAAAGACTTTTTGGATCGTGCCGACGCGGATCAACTGCTACACGAGCAGCAATTAAGTTGTCCTACGATTCGAAAACTGTTAGTTGAATGTGGTCTTTTAACTCAGCGACAGGCATCCGTTTTACTTCTTCATTTTGAAAGGAATGGGGACAAACCGATCTTCCAGGATCAAGGCCTTCATCAAGAAGTTGAGCAACCACAGGCGGTCGTTAGAACGGAACCTCAGCAGAAAGCCGCGCCCAAAGCACCGAAGATCAGCACCATCCAGCCTGCTGCTCCGACCGACGACGCCAATCAAAGCGGTGGAACGAGTCAGCAAAAGCCTCGTCAGCCGAAATTTCGTCAGCGGCCGGTGGTGGTCCGACAATACACTCCTAATTAGTGGGGTCAGTTGTCGCCCAAGTAATTGTCGTGGATTGTTTTCAAGATGCCGGAAATCGAGTTGGTTTTCGGCATTTTCTATGCGCGCAAAAAAAAACAGCCAGAACTAGTCTGACTGTTGATATCGTGCAAATAATTTTTGGTTTAGCGATTCGCTAACAAGCGATTTCTTTTCGCTCTTCTCTCGGCTCGAAGTCTAGCACGACGCTTTGTTTCACTAGGTTTTTCGTAGTATTCGCGTCGCCGCATTTCCTTTTTGATTCCGCTTCGTTCGACTAATTTTCGGAATCTTCGGACAGCCTCTTGAATAGACTCCTTGTCACGTACCAACAGCTTTACCATTTCGCCTCCAAACCGATTTTCAACATTCGCCTTATTCCTTTCATAACTAGTACAATTTCAACCCATCCGAAAATGGGGTGCCAGAACAATGTTTAATCCGGAAGTTTAACGGCAATTTGATCGCATTGTCTATAGAAAAACACCACTTTATCGCGAATTGTGATTCAATTTTAGATCGAATGCCCGCAAACTCACCCACAATCGCCGCGGTGTACCCAGTCATCAGAACCGGAATATTCCGGGCGTCGGGCAATATCGTGGCTTGTATCAACCGATTTCACCCCCATTAGGTGAGGCCTTTGCGTTCGCCGTCTTCGGTTGGATTTCGATTTTGGGATCCATTCTTTCATTCTGATCTTGGTCAGATTTCACAACATTCGGTCGCAAATGAATGCTTCAAAAATGTCAGCGATAGCAGAAGGCCCCCAAGGAGTGGAGCTGGTCGCCAAGCTCATGGCCCAGCAAGACGAAGTGCTGGAACAGTTAGACGAATTGAATTTGCGGGTTGAAAAAATGATTGCCGACCTCGTTCAGGCTCGTGAAAAACGTGAGGGAGACAATACCCACGCTGAAATGGAAGAACGATTGTTTGAGGTGCCCGGCGAGGGAACGATCCCAGCCAAGAAAGCTGCTTGACCGATATCATCGATGGATTCTTTTTCGGCAGCTTGGCTTGCTTAGCGATCCGGTTGGTCGAGGTTTCCGCTTTTGCGAATGGCCCACATCAACCTGAGGCCCATGAGCATGCTTACTAGAAATCCGGTTAATCCCAAAACGGATAGGTCATGAATTCCTATGGGACCATCTTTTGGAAACAACAAAGGCGGGACTTTGTAGCTGAGCATCAGCGAAGATCCAAGAAACAGGGCACTGGTCATCAGCCCCACTACGATTCGGTTAGCAGTTGGGCCGAGCCTTCGATGAACGAGATGAACATCGAATCTTCCGGTTTGCACCTGTTCCAAAATGTTGGCAACACGTTGCGGTAAGGCATCGACCAATTGCTCTACTTCCATGTAAAACCGACGAAGCTTTCGGGCCTGTCGAACAGGTGAAAGCCTTTTGAGAATCAACATTCGTTGAAATGGCTTCATGATTTCCATCAAGCTGAAGTTAGGATCCAATAAGCGACCGGTCCCTTCCAAAGTGACCAAAGTTTTAATCAACAGCGAAGCTTCCGCTGGAAGCGTGATTTCATAACTGCGTACCACACCAATAAAGTCGTTCAGTGCGCCGCTCATATCGAAATGGGAAACGATCTGGGTTGAGTATTGTCCTACGAAATCGGCGACGTCATTCGACAGTGCGGACTCGTTTAGGTCGATTGGGCAACTGCCAACCCGTTTGATCAGTGTCGTCAACATCGGAACATCCTGATTGACGATGGCGACCAGCATCGATTCGATATCCTCTCGAAGCTGTTCACTAATTCTTCCGACAAGCCCAAAATCCAGGAGTGCGATACGGCCGTCATCTGTGATCAGAATATTCCCCGGGTGCGGATCGGCATGATAAAAACCATGATTGAAGATCATTTTCAGGTAAAGATTGGCTCCGATCCGGGCCAATTCTGCCGGTTCAAAATCATCAGATTCGCGAGTTTGTAACTCTCGCAGTTTCGTTCCCTGAATGCGGTGCATGACGATCATACGTTCCGAACAAAGTTCGACCACTGGTTTAGGAAATAGAATTCCGGGTTCAGATTTGAACAAAGATTCGAACTGCAAGATATTCCGGACTTCACGATTGAAATCCATTTCACGCCGCATCGCCCGGGAAAGCTCGCGGATAATCATTACAGGCTGGTAGTTTTTGAAATCATCGAGACGTTCAGCCAGTTGAGCCAATCCTCTTAAAATGTCGAGGTCGGTTTCTCCCTTTTTAAGAACGTGAGCATGTCGCACTTTGACGACAACTTCCGCTGTTGGTGGGAATTGATTTGGCCTTTGATTGTCATTTTCTGATTTCCAGCTTTCGGGGAATTTGATTTCGGCCAGATGGACTTGTCCAATGGAAGCTGATGCGATCGGCGTTGGATCAAATCGAGAGAATTCAGATTCCAATTCGCAACCCAGATCCTGTTCAACAATTGCCTTGATATCGTCGAAGTCATCCGCAGGCACGTCTGCTTGTAGCTTTGATAATTCTTCTGCGAGCTCCGGCCCAATTAAGTCGGGCCGAGTGCTTAACGTTTGGCCAAATTTGATGAACGTCGGGCCCAGTTCGGTGAGTGCCAATCGGATCCGTGCATTTTGAGTCAGCTGGGATTGGGATTCACCCTCGGAAGGTTTGATCAAGTCCGTCAAGAAATCGATATTGAATCGACTGATCCAATCTGCGAGCCCATATTTGCTCAAGACAGATACGATTTCTGTCCATCGTCGGACATTACGATATAACTGAGGAACGGACGGAATGGTTCTTTTCATGATTGCCTCAACCTTATTTTAATTGACAACCGAGCCGCCATGGAAGTGAGGCTACAAATCGTGATTTGGCACAGCCTGACCTAATTGCTCGCACCGACAACGTCCCGTCGTATTTTTGCTAAACTGGAGCACGCGATGTCGGATAACCCAAGAGATAACCAGTCAATCAAGACGCAGTTCGAAGGTGCTGAAACAACATGAAAATCTGGATTCGGTTCAATTTGTCGCTAACCCTATTACTGGCGACTTCCATTTCAACTTCACTGGGCGATGACTGGCCCCAGTGGCGTGGCGGCGATTTTAAAAGCGTGAGCGATGAATCAGGTATCCCCACGGAATTTAACAAATCAAAGAATATAGTTTTTAGAATCCCTCTGCCCGGACCAGCCGGCTCCAGTCCAATCGTCCATGGAACTAACCTTTTTTTGACAAGTGTGAAAGATGATCGACTCGTTCTAATGTGCTTTAGCACTGCCGGCGAATTGAGGTGGGAATCGGAGTTCAAAAAGTTAAATAAAAATTCCCGAGATGGTGGTAACTCGGCCAGCCCCTCACCATGCACCGATGGAGTCTACGTTTGGGCGATGATGGGAACAGGTGAACTAGCCTGTTATACCGTCGATGGGGATTTGATCTGGCGGAAGGATCTGCAGAAGGAATACGGAAAGTTTGACATTCAGTTTGGAATGACTACGACCCCCGTATTGGATAACGGGAATCTCTATATCCAACTCATGCACGGCAACATGCGAAATTCAAAACCGTCGATCGGTCAAGTGATCGCACTGGATGCGACATCGGGCAACGAGATTTGGGAGGTCACCCGAGAAACTGATGGGACTCACGAAAATAAACACTCCTACGCTTCCCCCGTAATTTATCGGGATGGCTCCCAAGAAATGCTGATCACTCATGGAGCGGATTACGTCATCAGCCATTCCCTCGAGAATGGACAAGAACTTTGGAGATGCGGCGGATTCAATTTAAAGGGTCCAAGTTACAACCGATTTTTGCGATTGGTTTCATCGCCTGCCTGCGGCGACAATCTAATCGTGGTACCGACGGCAAAGCGGGGTCCTGTGCTTGGATTGAAGCCGGGCCTGAAGGGGGATGTCACGTTAAAAGAAGATGCCTATCACTGGAAACTTGCTAAAGGGACTCCCGACGTTGCAACGCCTGTAATTTACGACGGCTTCGTTTATTTGGCCGGTGAGAATGGCGATTTGACAATTCTCGACTCAGCTACAGGTCGTCTGACGTATCGAGAACGATTAACGGCGGACAAACAACGAGCTACTCCCGTTGCGGTTGATGGCAAAGTCTACATCGCTGGTCGAAGGGGCGTCGTTGTCGTGATCGAATCTGGGCCGGACGGAAAAATTCTTGCAAAAAATGATTTGGGTGAAGAAATCACGGCATCGCCAGCTGTGGCCGAAGGGCGGATTTATATTCGATCTTTCGATGCCTTGTACGCTTTCGGAAAAAAGTAAACGGTTCAATCCAATCTTGAATGACTTAAGGAATCAAAATGTCGCTTCGAATTATCGTTAGTTTACTGCTGCTCATCATGGGATGGGGAACAAATGAAGTCTATTCCCAAACCACTGAAGGAAAAAAAATGAAGTTTGCGATTGCGATTCATGGGGGAGCCGGTAGCAGCGCCAAAAACTTTTCTGAACAAGCGATTTTGAAGCGCAAATCCGTTTTGGAAAATGCACTCAATAAAGGAGTGGCGATTCTGGAGGCCGGCGGCAGTTCGCTCGATGCCGTCCAAGAAGTGATTGTAATTCTTGAGGATGATCCGCAATTCAATGCGGGGAAAGGAGCCGTTTTCAACGCAGTCGGCAGTCATGAATTAGATGCTTCGATCATGGACGGAAGCAATTTGGCCTGTGGAGCGGTCGCAGGTGTTTCTCATATCAAAAATCCAATTCGACTGGCTCGGTTGGTCATGACAGAAACCAGGCACGTTTTGCTTTCAGGGACGGGAGCTGAACAGTTTGCTAAGTCGCATTCTGTCGATTGGGTTGAACCTAATTACTTTGACACTGAGGCTGCGAAAGCTTCTTGGAACCGTTACCAAAATCGACTGAAGCAGAAAGACAAAGATACCAGTTTACTAGATTTTCAAAATTCGCTCGCTGAACCAGATTGGAACATTGGAACCGTCGGTTGCGTTGCTTTGGATTCCAACGGCAACCTGGCCGCAGGGACGTCGACTGGGGGTATGACTTACAAAAAGTTTGGTCGAGTTGGAGATAGCCCGGTCGTCGGAGCGGGCACCTACGCTGACAATGAAACTTGCGCTGTATCTGCTACGGGTGTAGGAGAGGAGTATATTCGTCGGGCGGTAGCCTACGACGTGGCCGCTCAAATGAAATATCGTGGCGTCTCCATACAACAGGCAATTGATGACAACTTGAATTCTCGTCTGCGCAAAGGTGATGGTGGTTTGATCGCCGTCGATAAAGATGGAAACATCGCCATGGGATTTAACACCGGTGGAATGGCACGTGCCGCAGCCGATTCCGAGGGGAAGTTCGAAGTCATCTGGGGCGAAAGGTAGGCGCTTTCGTATCCCGGTGGAACCTTTCGAAGGAGTATCTAGAAATATTGAATCAACAGGCCAAGTGTTTGGGCAAGCAACATTACCATGTTACTGTGTTGGTGATTTGAACCCCATTGGCAGCCCGAAGTTTACGAAACAATTCTTCAACCTGCCCATTCACCTCTTCTGTGGAACTGACGACGATGACTCTCGATGGTCGGTAATATTCAATATTTCCTTCGCCACCATTGCGACGCCACGATGCTGGGTCGATCGTGTTTTCAATGAGTTCAACCAATTCAAATCCATGATCCCAGGGCGGCGCATGTTGGCCACCAGTAAAACGATAAATTTCGTTGGGACCGCCGCTGAGCATGCCGTTCAAATGGTGCGCGAAAGCCGCATTTAGCCGAATTTGAATGACGAGTTCGTTTTGATTGGGCTGACTGGAAGAAACCAGTTTTTCGCTGTCTTCAAATTCTGATTTCGCGTGTCCAATTCCCTTGATCGAATCAATCCGCTGATGGTCTGGCCTTCGATTTCGAAGATCCTTTAATCCTCGTTTTTCATGGTCGTGAATATAGTCTTTCAGCCTTTGCGAAATTGTGTAGCGATAACTTTGAAGACCAGGGTGGGTCGAAAAACGGCTATCGGTGACTATTTGCTGGTGGAGGGTACACAAATTGTAAATTGCGACTCGTTCTTCCGTTTCGTCTGCACCTTTTGAGTGCTTCAGAAACATTTTCATGTCTTTTCGATAATCGCTTATTTTGGGCTCGGTTTGGCCCACAGCGGAATGGACAAGGGCGACCCAAAAAAGGAGGCTTAGCAGGCCGAGGTTAATACCGGGACGTTTTCCCGGAAGCAAAAATGCGATAGGCATCGTTGGCTTTCTAAACAAGTTCTTTGCCCCTCGTGTTAGAGTCATCAATTGGGAATTTAAATCGCCTATTGACTGACGTCTAAATTATATCGCGTTAGGCAGATTTGGCAAAGCTTTCAGACTTTGGGTCAATATTCTCTTTGCTCTGCGCTTTCGATTCGGAAGATGAAAGCTCCCACCGTCTTAAAAGGCCTCCGATGCCCCAGTTCCATGTGATCGCAGTTCCAAAAAAAAGTCCGATGGCTGCACCAAAAAAGACGTCGCTGGGCCAGTGGGAATGAGAAATAATCCGCTGAAGGGATGCCAACACAGCGATTCCAAAAAAGAAAGATTGACCTCGAGGAAAAATGTAGCCCAATCCGATCGCGAGTCCCCAGACCGTGGCGGTGTGAGCCGATGGGAAAGACTGGTCAAGGTAGTGGGTATTCCACTGATGATTGGGAAGAATTCCCTTAAAGGTTTGTGAGATATGATTAGGAAAAAAAGTTTTTGAATCTGGGCCGAAATAACAAATCGGTCTCCACCTGGAAACGAACACTTTCAGCAGTTGAGCAATGATGGCCGGCCAAAGAGCGCAGCAGACCACTCTAGGGATGAACCTGGATTTTTCTGGCGTCAAAGCTCGAATCCCAAACCCAACCAAAACCACTCCGAAACCGTGGGCAAATAGTTCCGAAAGCGTGATAAACCGTACGGCGTCACCAGGCAGGTTGGAATGAAACTTCGGGCTCGCAAAGATCGTGTCAAATGGGAGCATGCAGCAGCCACCGATTGCGGTCAAAAATGCTGCAAACACAAAAAACTGTGCCCGAGTCAGATGCTTTGGAGCCTCTTCCTGTGATAAGTTTTGTCGAATGGGGATCAAATTCATCGCGGCATCATGGCGGAATTTAACGCTCACTCAAATAGCAGATTCCTGGGTGAAGATGGACTGGGTGGGCCATTTTTTAACACTCGATCTTAAACGAAGTCAGGCAGCCGACATTTTAGTCACTTTCGATGCTTTCATGACCGACTGCATTTGAGTTCGATTAGCGAACCAGAAAACTGCTCCGACAGCAGATACCGAAAGGATTGCGAATCGAAACGCAAAAGCGACGATGACGCCTGATGAACTTCCAAAGGATTCATAAAGAAAACTCATAGCCGCTTCCATGCCGCCAACTCCACCTGGTAAGGGGGCTGCGTTACCCACCATTGCGATCGGTTCAATGATAAAATGGTTGGCAAAAGTCGGGTGCGAAACGTTGAGTCCCATCGCCATGAAAAAAATGGTCAACAAGAATGCTATGTTGACGCCAACGCTGAGCAGAAAACTAACCGCTAATGCTTTTGGGCGTTTGCGATACATCAATGCAATTTCGGTCAGTGTTTTCAGCACAGTCCCCAGTTTGGGGATCTTTTGCAACTTTTTGTACCATCCCATTTCCGAAAGGGTTGGTGAAACAAACAAGGCCAACATTCCAAGGAAACCGATTCCGCTACAGATGACAACAAACTGACCGATATAGTTCAGTGTTCGCATCCCTTCCTGTCCAGTAAATTCAGGGCCCCGATAGGACAAATATAAAAACGCGGTCGAAGCAATTCCGAACATCGTCAACAGTCCGACAACACGGTCGGCAATTACCGATGCAATTGCAGCAGGGATGCGATTTTTGACATGCCTAGTGACGTAAAAAGCTCTCAACGAGTCGCCACCGATCACTCCGAAGGCCACCACGTTGAAAAGTTGACCGATAAAGCCAATTCGAATCGCGTCGCGAATCGAAAAATCAATGTCCAAAGCGGACACCATAATTTTCCATCTAATAAAACTGCAAAAGAATGCACTAAAACAAGCGGCTAAAGCCAAACTGATCCAAAACCAGCTTTTAGGCGTATCCCAGAAATTTTCAAAGCTTGGATCGCTGTTTGCCTTATTGTATAGAAATCCCAAGATGACGACGGAAGCGACGATCTTGGCGAAATGGATGGCTAGTTTTTTGGGGGATTCTTTCACACTTGAATACCGATGGGAGTTCGGCAGGACCTTATCCAAAATACCGAATTGAGACCATTTGGATTTCAAGTTTAGGTCACAAAAAGAAAGCGACCCAAAATTCAGTCAAAAATTAGAATTGAGGCGGTAAAACCGTGCAAAAAATTCTTCCCTGCGACCGGTCCAATTTCACCTGCTGCGAAAAATCCGGCCGAAGGTCCAGGGAAATACTCCTGAATTTTACCGGCGTCGTGATCGGGATCCGGAAACGTGTGCAGCCCCCTTCCATTGCAAGTGAATAATAGGGTTGCCTTGCCAGATTGATCTCGATTCATCCTCGAAAGCAATTGATCCAACTCCTGAGTTGCCGAGTCATGGTCCCGAATGTGAAACTGAACCGTTTGGCCAACCTTAAA